>CAVOEZ010000615.1:0-3348 GCA_963694355.1 Latescibacteria bacterium UBA2968
AGAGCATATCCATCTCTACAAGCCGGCCAAGGTGCCCCTCGAGATTGCTGTGACCCATCACCTTTTCCAGCAACTCGTGCTTGAATACCGGGCCGATAACAGATGCCCCTTGCAGGATATCCTTGAGATTTCCCGGGAGCCTGTCTATTCTCGAAACAACCATGCCCTGAATGGTATCCGGAATCGCCACCTGGTCGATGTCCTTCAGGATCAGGACCGACCCGCCGGTTTCAGTCTGGATAACTTCATTATCCACCAGGTCTCTGACCATGGCTTCAATGTAAAAGGGATTCCCATCGGCCCTGCCGCGAATCATTTCCAGAACCGAAAACGGAACCTCTGATGTCTGCAACAAACTGCGAACCAGCTCGTCACTTTCCATTGGACTGAACCGATCCACGAGAATTTCCGTGCATCGGTTACCAAGATACTTCTGTGCGGCAAGGGACAAATTGGCAGACGAATGACGTTCTTCGGGCCGCATCAGCAAGAGCAGCATAACGGAATTATCCCGAATGGTCTCGAACAGATAATTGATTACTTCGATCGTGATGTTATCGGCATAGTGCAGATCCTCGAGGATCAGGACAAGGGGGGTTGTTTTCCGAGAGCTTCCCGAACAACCACCTGATGGATCGGAAAATGCCCGCCTTCACTTCCTCTGCATCCATCTCCTGGGTGGACAGATCGTAATCTTCACCAAGATCCAGACCGAGAATGCACCCCAAGAAAACAGCAGCCTCCTTTACCTCTTCGCTTCGGATCTCCGCATTGGCCCCGGTGAGCACAGGCAGGGAGGTGCTAAGCTTTTCAGACATCGCCTCAGGCAGATCCTCGGAATCGATCGAAAACAGTCCCTTCAGAATCTCAGACAGCATAAAGTAACTGGTGGATTGGCTGAACGAATGGCAGCTGCCGTAGATCACCTGAACAGGCTGGTTGGCAAGATACGCCTCCACCTCCATCTGGATCCGACTCTTCCCCATCCCCGCTTCCGACTTCAGAAAAACCACCTGACTCTCGCCGGAGAGCAATCGCTCCACCCTGCCCTTCAGGGCCTCCATCTCCTCGGAGCGGCCGATGAGCGGCACCTTGCTGATCAGATTCGAACGTTCGTGTCCCCGCTTGGTCTTGATGCCCGTGACCTCGTAAACGGGCACCACATCCTTCTTTCCCTTGACCCTGATCGGATCATGTTCGATGAATTCGAAGTCGTTCCTCACCAGATTATGGGTGTATTTGCTGATGAAAATCTGCCCTCCCGTTGCAAGAGACTCCAGTCTGGAGGCCAGATTAACCGTATCACCCATCACCGTGTACTCCATCTTCTGATCCGAGCCTATACCTCCGGCCACAACCATACCCGAGTTGATTCCGGTATGAAGCGTCAAGGGTCTTTCGAGTTTCACGGCCATCGTCTCATTGTAAGACTCCATGGCCTCCTTCATCTCGATAGCGGCCCTGACGGCACGTTCCGGATCGTTCTCGTGGGTGACAGGCGCACCGAAAATAGCCATGATACAATCGCCGATGAACTTGTCCACGTGACCTTCATATTTAAGCACGATGTCCGCGAGCTGCTTCAGGGATCCGTTCATCAGGGCGGTAACCTCTTCCGGATCCATCTTTTCGCTGATCTCCGTGAATCCCGAGATATCGGCGAACAGCACGGTCACATTCTTGCGTTCGGAATCGCCCTGCACTGAAGGAGATTGAGAGAAGGAAGGTCGGTACTCAGGAACACTCTGATGTTCGCCTGAGGCAAGCCGCATCCCGCAGCCGCCGCAGAAAAGATCTCCGGAAACAACCTCGAACCTGCAATCCGGACAGACAGAGACGTGGGGATGGCCACACCGGGTACAGAAACTCACCCCGGATCTGTTATCGAACCCACAGGCGTCACACCGGACGTCTTGTGGATCGGGCTGCTGGCTATTGGTGATGGGCAATTGGCTCATATTCACTTCATGAATCAGATTATTCGGTAAAGACGAGGGGGAAATGGTGCACCAATATAGCACCACCGGAACACGCACGCAACCCTCCTCGGAGCGCGAATCCATACCGATTTCAGGCATTCCAGAGGATCTACGATTCACGCTCAGGTCGTTTGCCGGTGACACATATCACTTTGAATTGGACCATCGGAATGGTTTCTTTTAGCATTCGAACCCATGCTCGCACGACTACCAGGGAGAACGCTCGATGTCCTTGAAGAAAGATGAAACCATCGCAACGGAGGCTTGGACGGATTTACAATACCGTATCCTGCTGGAAATCAACAATGCCATCGTCACCCATCTGGATCGGGAGTCACTCTTCGAAACGCTTTTTGGGACCATCGCCGAAAACATTCGGAAAATACTGGATTTTCACCGCTGCAACATGACGCTTTACGATCGTGAGCGTGACGTTTTCAGACCCATTGCACTCGTGGGGCCACCCATTTCGTCAATCACGGAAATACCTGGTAAGGGAACTGCCCAGGGCCGATTGCTGGAGGACCAGCAGCCGATCATCATGCAGGACATCACCTCGAGCGAGCCCGGGCCCGGGAATCAGTTCCTTCGTGACGCTGCAATAAAGGCCGGCCTCAAATCGGGGATCATGGTCCCGCTCGTTTCCAAAGGGGATACCATCGGAACACTCATCGTGACCAGCCAGTCAGCAAACCAGTATGACCGGGCAGACGCGGAATTCCTGTTTGCGGTTGCCAGGCAAATTGCAATGGCGATTCAGAACATGACCGCCTTCGAGGAGATCAGCCGACTCAAGGCGCAGCTGGAGCAGGAAAACGTATATCTTCAGGAAGAGATCAAAACCCAACACAACTTTGAAGAAATCGTAGGCAACGGTCAGGCCATTACAAAGACCCTCAAGGCGGTGGAAACGGTCGCCCCCACGGGAGCCACCGTGCTCATCCAGGGAGAAACCGGCACGGGAAAGGAATTGATCGCGCGAGCACTCCACAATCTGAGTCCCAGGAAGGACAAGCCGCTCATCAAGGTCAACTGTGCCGCACTTCCTGGCAGTCTGATTGAAAGCGAACTGTTCGGACACGAGAAAGGCGCCTTCACGGGGGCGATCTCCCGAAAAATTGGTCGTTTCGAGCTGGCTGACGGAGGAACCATATTTCTGGACGAAATTGCAGACCTGCCCTTGGAACTCCAGGCCAAACTCCTTAGAGTACTCCAGGAGGGTGAATTTGAGCGGGTGGGCGAATCCACGACCCGAGTGGTGGACGTGCGTGTCATTGCCGCAACGAACCGTGATCTCGAAATCGCCGTTCAGCAGGAAGACTTCAGACAGGACCTGTTCTACCGACTCAATGTCTTTCCGATCCGTCTG
>CAVOEZ010000616.1:0-3345 GCA_963694355.1 Latescibacteria bacterium UBA2968
ATTTCTACAATCTTCTTGATGGGGGCGATTCCAGCAGCGGACACGACGTGAATCCCAGAACCGGCGAGCCCTACGTACCCCAGATCGTTCCCAGAGGGGACTATGCCCGAGTTCTGGCGGAGTTCTGGGCAGATGGGCCCGCTTCGGAGACACCACCGGGACACTGGTTCACGATCTTAAATTATGTGAACGATCACCCGCTCCTCGAGAAGCGGTTCAAAGGATCGGGAAACGTGCTGTCTGATCTGGAATGGGACGTCAAGGCGTATCTGATCCTGGGTGGAGCGGTTCATGATGCGGCGGTTACCTCCTGGGGAATAAAAGGTTGGTATGACTACATCCGGCCCGTTTCAGCCATCCGGTTTATGGCAGACGCCGGTCAGAGCACTGACCCGGACCTGCCGCGATTTTCTCCGGCGGGAATTCCACTCATCGAGGGGTATATCGAGTTGGTGACCGAAGGGGATCCGCTGGCCGGTGAAGATGGCGAACACGTCAACAAGATCAAACTCTACTCGTGGCGAGGTCCTGAAGACATTTCAGATCCGGATACGGACGTTGCCGGGGTCGGTTGGATTCTGGCGGAAAATTGGTGGCCCTATCAAAGGCCGTCATTCGTGACGCCTCCCTTTGCAGGATATATTTCCGGGCATTCTACGTTCTCCCGGGCAGCGGCCGAGGTGCTTACCTTGCTGACTGGCAATCCATTTTTCCCAGGTGGCATCGGCGAGTTTCACGCGCCCAAAGACGAGTTTCTGGTTTTCGAAGATGGACCAAGCGTGGATGTCACCTTGCAATGGGCGACCTATCGGGATGCGTCCGATCAGACAAGTCTTTCTCGCATTTGGGGAGGTATCCATCCACCTGCGGATGATATTCCCGGCAGGTTGATTGGAGAAAAGATCGGGATTGCAGCCTTCCATTTCGCCGAGACGTTCTTTGGTGAAGCCGGTGATGACCAGACATTGACTCCGAAACCAGGATCGGGTAGCTGGGCGATGGATCTGGATGTGACCCGTGGCGATCAGGGGACGCGGGAATTGACCCTTTCGTCCAGATCCAATTTTACGGTCGAGTTGATCAGCAATGAGAATGTGAGTCCTGCTCTGGGCGGCAGTTTTACGATTCAATACGATTCAAAGGCGATTGCGCCTGTGGTGTCTTCCATTCTAGGCATCGCGTCACCGCTCGGGCAGCCTATCATCGATGATTCGGGTATTCGGTTTACCCTCGCGGGATTGACCGGTGTAGAGGTGATTCAGGGATATGTTGGGCAGATCGACTTCCAGATACTCGATGGGTTTGTCGGCGAGACGGAGATCGTTCTGGTAAAGGCGGCCATCGGCAATGCGGCTACATTTGAGAATGTGGCATCGGAACCGGGAATTTCGATCGTGATTCGTGTGTCCGATCTGGTCGGTCCCAACCCTGATTTCGATGGGGATGGTACGATCGGATTTCGGGACTTTATTCTGTTCGCCCAGAAGTTCGGAACCAAAAAGGGAGAGGCTGCCTTCGATCCCCGATTCGATCTGGATTCAGGCGGGGACGTAGGATTCCGGGATTTCATTTTGTTTGCCCAGGTCTATGGGAAACCTGCATCGGCCTTTGTGGCGCCGTGATCTGTACGGGTCCCATCGGCCTCAGGAGCATGCCAGAATCCCACGATTGGTGTGAAGGATGTCGAGATTGATTGCGAAACTCCACATGACCAATCTTCGAAGAACCTGCCGCCTGATGCAAGGATTCGGTCTGGTCCTGATACTGTTTTGTACATCCGCTCATGCATTGAAGCCTCCGGTCGTCCTGAATGATACCACCCACGTCTACTCCCTTTCAGACTATCAAAATTACGAGTATATCGAATATCTTGAAGATCCCAGTCATGAGTTGACCATTCGCGAGGTCAGTTCTCCGGAGTTCGAAGATCGGTTCGTGGCTGATTCGGATTCTATTCCGGGGTTCAGGGAAACAGATTCCGCTTTCTGGATACGGTTCCAGCTCAAGAATGAATCCTACTCTGGTCGCAGATGGGTACTGGACACAAGACGTATCCGGACTTTCGTGCTCAGACAAATCATCCATTTCGGTTTGGTGCCGGATGCAGATCTGAGGACCGAATATTCATCGCTTGAATTCTTTATCCCCTGGGCAGGTTCAGCAGCGTCATCGTTCCCAACTTCCTACGAGTTTATTGACGGGTCTTCTGCAAGTGGGCCGTATTTCGTCAAGCGGGCACCAGTCGATACGTCCTTCGCGGTCCGTGCGCTTCCGGGAAGGTATATTCATTTCCTGATTCCGGATTCGACAGACTAGGATCGCCCGTTCTATATCCGGTTCAACCACGAGAATGTGCTCTCGAAGAGGATCAGGGTCTGGTCGCTCCAGGAGCTTTACAGATTCAGTAGAACGCATCGCTTCCGGGATCTTCTTTGGTGTAATCGCCGCCCTGGTCTGCTACAATCTCTTCCTGTTCATCTCTCTCCGCGACAGAAGCTACCTCTATTATTTCCTCTACCTGGTACATATCTCCCTGTTCATAGCCGCCTACCAGGGGATGGGCTTCGAATATCTCTGGCCGGATCGTCCTGGCTGGAACCGGGATATCATGTACGCGCTGGTAGGGCTCGCAATGTGTTTCGCGATCCTGTTCACGCGGTCCTTCCTGGACACACCTGGAACAGTTCCCAGACTCGATCGGGTGCTTGTGGCGATCGCTGCCCTTGCTGTCATCGGCAGTGTCGGGAGCTACTGGAATGTGCTCATCGGAGACCGCATTGCGTATATCGTTTGCGTGTCTTTGCTGATTACCTGCTTCACAGCGGGTATTCTTTCCTGGCTCGGCGGGTTCCTGCCTGCACGTTACTATTTGACTGCCTGGTCCGTGCTGATCATTTCTTCGTTCGTGTATATTCTCGACGCCCTGGGTGTCTACCGGTATCCCGGCATATCTAGTATGAACACGCTCAAATTCGGTGTAACTTGCGAGGCCCTTCTGTTGTCCCTCGGTCTCGCCAGTCGCATCAAGATTCTCGATCAACAGGTTGCAGAACAGGAGGCCGAACTTGAAACGGCCAGCCGGATGCAGCTTGGTCTGATGCCTCAGGAGTCACCGCAGGTGCCAGGATATGAAATTGCAGGACGGTGCCTTCCCGCTACGCACGTGGGAGGAGATCTGTATCAGTACTTTCAAACTTCGGACGAGTTATTGGCGATTTCCCTTGCCGATGTGACGGGACATGCGATGGAGGCAGCGATTCCGGTTGTGATGTTCAGTGGGATTCTACAAAGTCACGTGGAAATGGGATACTCCCCTGGAGACCTCATCAAGAAACTGAACAGCAG
>CAVOEZ010000617.1:0-3333 GCA_963694355.1 Latescibacteria bacterium UBA2968
TGGCCAAGCGGAATCGACTGATTCGTCCCGCGATGATGCGCTCAGACTGGTGTCCGCCCTGCCGACCATCGCGGCGGCCTACTGGCGTCTCAAAGGTGGAAACGCACCCGTGGACCCCGATCCGGACTTGGGGCACGCAGCGAACTATCTCTACATGCTCACCGGTGAGCCTCCCGGCCATCAGCGCAGTAGAGCAATGGAAACCTATCTGAACACCATTGTGGATCACGGTCTTAACGCGTCCACCTTCACCGCGAGGGTCATCACCTCCACCCGATCGGACATGATTTCATCAATAACAGGCGCCCTGGGCGCACTGAAGGGTCCGCTTCATGGAGGTGCTCCCGGCCCTGCACTGGACATGGTGTTAGAAATCGGGAAGAAGGAAAATATCGAGCCCTACCTGAGGGCAAAGCTGGAACGCGGGGAACGACTGATGGGATTCGGTCACGCGGTCTATAAGGTGAGAGATCCCCGTGCCGATGTACTGGCCGAAGCGGCCAGGCGGTTCTACGAATCCGGAGGAGACAGGGATCTATATGAACTCGCTATGGAGGTTGAACGGAAGGCGGTTGAATTGTTGGAAGCGTACAAACCCGGCCGCAATCTTCAAACCAATGTCGAGTTCTATACGGCGTTACTGCTGCACGGGTTGGAACTGCCGACGGAGCTGTTCACGCCGACATTCGCACTCGGTCGAGTTGCAGGTTGGACGGCTCACTGTTTCGAGCAGAAGGCGCTGGATCAGATCATCAGGCCCAAATCGGTATACCGTGGCGCGAACGATCGGAAGTGGGTTCCTGCGGACGAGAGGTGCTGATGGGCCGAGAAGAGGGTTGACGCTGGACTACAAGAAGAGCGGAGTGGACCGGCTAACCAGTTCCCCTCGGAACCTACCGTTTTCTCGACGTCCAATATTCCACACGATTTAGAATGGGATCAGATTCCATACTACACTATTTTTGCCCGCTTCATTCCTCGCACAGAAAAACCGGGAGAGATCCAATGATCTCATCCCGGTCGAAGTCTGCTCAGTGGGTGTTGGAACCCTACGCTCTGACCCTTCTTCCAGTCAATGTCTCAGATTGTGTCCGGCATTGGACCCCACAATTGGCGAGTGCACCAGACGGGTCGAACTGAGTGCGGTCGGTCTCCGACCATCACTTTCCAAGCCCAATGGTTGCCGGTTTCTTCTTTTCTTTCTTCAGCTTCCGTTTCTCCTTCAAAGTGTGTTTGGCCTTCTTCTGTTTGTCCCGCTTATCCTTGTCCTTCTGCCCCTTGTCAGCCATCTCTGATTCTCCTCGTGTCTGGGTGAGCTGCGATCACTGTCTTGCTTTGGACCTCGTGCCCGGTTGATATGATTCCGGAAAAACGGACAGAGGCTTAAGCCGCTTTCATAACTCTTGACTTCTCGACTATGGCCGGCGACACGTGGTCAAGTGACGCGTGTAGTCGCCAGCAATTGCAGAACCTGGCTTAGGCCCGAGTTGGTCCACATGGGTCAGGCCAAAATGAAAATGAAAAAAACTACCCATTAAGTGCGCCCTCAGCGCCATCCCGAAAATCCCCCGATGGGAGGTTAACTACTTGCCAAGATAGTGCAACGCCTACGGGTTTGTCAACCTCCCACACTTCCGCCTCAGTCGACGGTTCGCCCGACGGATCGCGACATCTCCCGGAGGATACGATCAGACTGACACGTTCTGCGCGCTATCCAGGCTGTTGAGTCTGGCCGAGTCTCACTAGATCAAGTGTTAAACGAGCCAGAGTTACAGCCTCCATCAGCCTGAAATCTTCAGTCTTTTATCCTTCATCATCCGAATGCCGGTATAACAAGCCTCGCCCCCCAAACGTCTCCGTCTTCCCCGCTCTTACCGGATTGCCCGCTTCTCAGATGACCTGCTTGGTTGGATAGACTCGACCTTTTCTGATGCCAGGCGAAACCTCAGTGGTCTCCCTCAATTTATCGTTGGCAGGAAGATCGAAACCATTCATCTGGATTTGCCTCATTCAAGAGTAGTTCATCTTCCCAGAATAACATGAAAGGCTAAACGAGAAACTATCCACTTCGTACCAACCGTAGATGATAGGACACGTCCTATTTTGCGGTGCATGGCCAGTTCGAATTGATTTGCGTATTCTTTTATTTTGTGTAATTTGCTCCCATTCTTGTCGATATACATGTTTTACCCCCTGAACCTTTGAAGCGAAGGAACAAGCCATGCCCGATGAAGAAGATGGTGGCGACGAAGTCCCAGCACGGACAAAAGTGGCTATTCTGATGATCGCTCTTGGTCAGGAAACCACCGCAGAGGTCATGAAATACCTTTCGGACATGGAGATCGAGCAGATCGCTCAGTCCATTGCCGAACTCGATGTGGTTACAACTGAGCAGGAAGATGATGTCCTCGAGGAATTCGAGCAGCTCCTCATCGCGGGCAAGTACGTCTCCCAGGGCGGTATGGATTTCGCCCGTGGCGCACTGGAAAAAGCGCTTGGGCCCAGAAAAGCCCAGGGCCTTCTGGATCGGGTGACCAGCACTACCTCAAGCGGCTTTTACATGCTCCGCAATGTGGATCCCAACCAGATCATCCCCTTCCTTGCCAAAGAACACCCTCAGACCATCGCCCTTATCCTATCGCAGCTCGAACCTTCTCAGTCTGCCGGCGTGGTCAACGGTCTGCCAGAAGAAACACAAGCGGATGTCGCCTTCCGCATCGCCCAGATGGAGAACATCTCTCCTCAGGTCCTCCGTGAACTCGAGGATACATTGGCTACGGAACTCCAGGCTATCCTGGCCGGTCAGGTCACCGAGATCGGCGGCCCCAAGGCAGTGGCAGAGATCCTCAACCGCACCGGACGTTCTACGGAGAAGGCCGTGCTGGAGCGCCTGGATGCGCAAGATCCGGAATTGGCGGAAGAGGTGCGCAACCAGATGTTCGTCTTCGACGACATCCAAAAACTCACAGATCGCGAAATCCAGATGATCCTGCGCGAGGTAGACTCAAAGGATCTCGCCGTGGCGTTGAAGGGTGGCAGCGAGGAGATGCAGGAGCGCATTCTCGGGAATATGTCCGAACGTGTTGGGACGATGCTCAGGGAAGAAATGGAATTCTCTGGCCCGGTTCGCATGAGTGATGTGGAAGACGTCCAGCTGCGCATTGTACAAACGGTAAGGCAACTCGAAGAGGCCGGACAGGTGACCATTATCCGGGGTGAAACAAGCGACGTATTTGTATAGTTCAGTTGCAAATATACGATTAGCAAGGCCCTCTGGAGTCGTTTCAGAGGGCCTTCTTTGTTGCCCACCTGCTTCCCGCTGGCCGAAAACAT
>CAVOEZ010000618.1:0-3333 GCA_963694355.1 Latescibacteria bacterium UBA2968
CTTGCCGGGCAGTCCGCCGCTGGCGAGAGCTCCCTTGCGCTGCCGTAAAAGCTGCTTCGCCTTGCGGGCAGCAACCCGTGCCTCTGCAGCCATCACTCCTTTGCGAACGATCGCCTTGGCCGCTTTCGGATTGCGGTCCAGGAAGTCCTGCAGGAAGCGACCGAAGGCAATATTGATCAGCCCCTCGACTTCGCTATTGCCCAGCTTGGTCTTGGTCTGGCCTTCGAACTGGGGCTCGGGAATCCGCATCGAAAGCACGGCAGTCAGCCCCTCGCGAAAGTCATCACCCTTGGGAACCAGGTCGTGGCCGAACATATTGTTCTTCTTGCCATACTGGTTCAATGTTCGTGTCAGGGCTGTACGGAAGCCGGAGACATGTGTGCCGCCCTCGGTCGTGCTGATATTGTTCACGTAGGAGTGGACACTTTCACTGAACTCCCCGTTGTATTGCAGGGCGACCTCAAACCCGACGCCATCCAGTTCGCCGTCCACATACAGAATATCTTCGTGGATTACCTGTGAAGAGCGGTTCAGGTGCTCAATAAATTCAATGATTCCCCGCTCGAAGAGGAATTCCTCTCCCTCATCAACACGCTTGTCCATGAACACGATGCGGACGCCACGATTCAGGAAGGCAAGCTCCCTGAGTCGGTCTCGCAGTGTGCCGTAATCAAATATCGCTGTTTTGAATATCTCGGGGTCCGGCTTAAAGGTGGTCTTTGTTCCTGTCTGTGTCGTCGCGCCGAGCTTCCGTACGTCTGCGACCGCCTCACCGGTCGCGTACTCCTGGTGGTAGACATGGCCATCTCGATAGACCTCGACCTCACATCGCTCGGAGAGGAAATTCACAACCGTGACACCAACTCCATGAAGTCCGCCGGACGTCTGGTAGGCCCCCTTTTCAAACTTTCCGCCGAACTTGAGGACAGTCATCACGCCCTCCAGCGTCGAAACTTCCCTGTCAAGCTCCTCGGTCAATTGCTCGTGTGTTTCTACCGGGATGCCTCGGCCGTCATCCTCAACTGTTACGGATCCATCCGCGTTGACTGCTACGGTGATACGTGTGGCATGGCCAGCCATTGCTTCATCAATCGAGTTGTCGACAACTTCGTAGACCAGATGATGCAGTCCGCGCACATAGACGTCGCCGATATACATGGCCGGGCGTTCTCGCACATGGTCCCGGTCTGAAAGGTGCTGGAGATCATCCGCCGTGTATTCCACCGGTGTGCTCTCGGGAGTCTTTTTCTTGGCTGCCATCAAAGTCCTTTATCTTCTGTCGCGGGGTCCGCGGCGAATATGTTACTGGTCGTCAGTTAGTGGGGTAACGCGGATGCGTAAATCCCGCACCTTATTGCCATCCAGGCGGTCGTTAAGCTTCTGCACCACCTGCTGCTTAATGAATGCCAACTCCTGAAGCGCGGCCGAGTTATCGACCACAACCTGCAATAGTCCTCGTGATATTTTGCCTGGTCGAGAGAGTTCAGCGAGTGCTGGTGGCACCGCATCCTGCCAGGCATCAAGCAGGTTCTCTGCTGAAAAAACACGGGCGTAGCCCCGTCTGGTGAGCAGTTCACTCACGATCCCATCAATTCTCCTGGGTGTTGGTACAAATCGCTGCCGCTTGGCTAAATCTGCCAGTATCCGGTCTTCATCACTTTGCACGTTATTGAGTCCTTGTGGCCCTAGCGGTTTGCGGCCAATGGCATAACGACATAGACAAAGCCATCGGCTGTCGTGAACAGAGCCGGAGACTCACTATTTTGGATCTCAAGAGTGAATGTCGTTTCTGCATCCAGCACCTTAAGAAAGTCCTCCACATAACGGTGGTTCATTGAGACTGTAATTTCGTCACCGTCATAGGGAACTGGAAACTCCACTCGGGAATCACCGATTTCAGCGGTCAGCCCCTTCAATACAAGGGAACCGTTGCCAAATACAAAGTCGATGCCACGACTTTCATCGCTAGCCACAATAGCTGCCTGGCGAATTGCTGAATACATCGGTCCGACTGTGATATCAACCGTCGGAACATCAGACCGCTTAGGCAGTGCTTCTTTCCATTTTGGGAATCTACCTTCCACAAGCCGGGAGTAGATTTCCGTTGTACCGGCACGAACTAACACCTCGTTTTCATGAGGTGCTAACTGCACGTTCTCATCCAGGTCAACAACTGCCCGGTCAATCAACTGCATCGAGCGGGCCGGGATAATGATTGGAGAATCTCCGGCACTCAGTGTGCCAACAATCTCAATTGGTCCACCCATTTTGGCCAGGCGCCGACCATCTGTACCGACTGCAACAAGCGAATTGCCATCCAATTCAATCAAGACGCCACCCAGGGCATAGCGACTGCTCTCATTATCTGTTGCAAACAGAGTTCGCCGAATCAGCTCTTTCAGTAATCGGGCTGGTAGCTGAATGAAGGATTCGTCCTCAAAACCAGCGACCCCGGGGAAATCATCCGGATCCTGGTAAGCCAGGTTGAAACGACTGTGATCGCCCTCGACAACAATCCCTGTCTCACCAACTTCTATCACCAACTTCTCATCAACGCTCTCACGCAGGATATTGCCAAATTGCAGGACAGGCAGCACAACAGCTCCCTCCCCCTCAACTTGAACCCCGTCCACCTGGATTCGAATACCTACTTCCAGGTCCGTGGCCAATAACATCACTGCGTCACCAACGACCTCCAGGCGAACCGATTGCAGGATCGGTTTCGGGCTGCGGGTTGGTGCTACGGTGGCGGCAATCTGAAATGCACCAAGTAGCTTTTCTCGTTCACAAACCAACTTCATGGGATCTACTTTCGTTTCTTGAGTGGTCTCTTACTTATATAAGTCCAAGTACTAGTAGTCGTATTAAAGCGACGCGATTTCCTGTCGATAAGGTGGTGGTGTCACCGGGATGAGCTCGAAAAAACAGGCCTGAAACCCACCCACACAGACTGTGGAAACAACCTCCAATCACCGTCACCTTTCCGTCTATAGGCTGTCGACAGTATGCCAATTACTGCCAAAACCTTATGGATGCAGTTGTTGATTGACCAATATCGACAATCTGTCGACAGGTTTTCCACAACAGATCTGGTCCCCACAGTTCATATTTTCTATCCCTCGGTCGCCAACAATTCAGAGAATTGTCTTCCCAGCTGATCCACCACGCGGCGTAGCGCTGGGTCGCCACCTGCCAGTGTCTCAGTGCGCCGGCAGGCGTGAATAACTGTTGAATGGTCCCGCTTACCAAAAAAGCGGCCGATATCACTAAAACTCTTGCCCGAATGTCGGCGGCAGAGGAGCATGGCGACCCCCCGCGCACGAACGATATAAC
>CAVOEZ010000619.1:0-3329 GCA_963694355.1 Latescibacteria bacterium UBA2968
AATATTCGTAAAGTTCGTCGAAGGATGCATATCTCTGTTTCTGAAGATCCATCTCCACACCGTCGATGAGATGCGTGAAGTGTTCCATAGGTATGTCGAATGTTTGTAGCGTCTGTTGCAGGCCAACGGCGATAGGATGATCGGGAGTACCGTAATAGCAAGCCTGAAGCTGATTCCGCCAGTTTTTCAAATTGTCCGAGGCCGTCTCTGGAGACTCGGCCTCGTCAACCAGATCATCGGTGTGACGACTGAAGGCATAGGCCGCGAATATTGCTTCTCGCTTGGGTTTGGGGAGGAATAGGAAGGCATAGTAAAAATTGCTTCGGGCCTTCCTAACAAGGACGGCCGTTTGAGTCGTGATATTCATCAGCCTGGATCTCCCGGTTTTGTGTGGGATGGCAAGACCGGAGATGCTGAAGTGAGACTCCTGCCAAAAACGGATACCATATCGCGTCTGCTCAACTTGGGACGCTTGTTGAATACATCATATCCATCGCGCTCGATTTCATCCAGAATCCTTCCACCGCCATGCCAGGTCATCCTGAGTTCATACTTCAACCTGCCTTTTAGCTGTTCCGGAAGCATTCTGCCCTCTTCGAACAAACACCGCGTGCGGTCGATGAGGGATGCCATCATACGGCAGAAACCATCGGTCAATCGACCCTCGGCAAGATCAGTTTCGGTTACTCCAAACCTGTTCATCTCTTCTGCAGGCAGGTAAACTCGATTCCTCTTGTAGTCAACCGCCACGTCCTGCCAGAAGTTGGTGAGCTGAAGAGCGGTACAAATGGCATCTGACAGATTTCCAAGCGATGGACTACGATACTGGAAAAGATGAAGGATCAGTCGCCCGACAGGATTTGCCGAAAAGCGACAGTAATCAGTGAGATCTTCAAAGGTCTGGTGGCGATCGGTAGTCGCATCGGATCTGAACGCAAGCAATAGATCCGATAGCAGGCTTACTGGGATTTGATGTTGGCGAATGGTCTCCGCCAGAGCTGTGAAGACCGGTCCCCTTGGCGCTTCGAGACAGGAGTCCAGGAGGTTCTGCCATTCCTCTAATTTCGAAAGCCTCTCCTCCGGATCCATTCCCGGCTCGTCTGCGAAGTCATCGGCAATTCTTGCGAATGTGTAGATGCTGTGGACATGAGGCCGGAGAGCCCTGGGGATCAGAACAGACCCTACAGGAAAATTCTCATAGTGAGATCGTGTGAAGACCCTGCAGTATGCGAAGGCTTCATCCAATGAATTCGGTTCTGTGCTGGAGGTCAATGCAACCTGTCAGGTTCGGGTGATATTTTGAATTAACTCGCTCGGTAAAAATAGGGTCTGGACTGTGCAAAGCAATAACAAAAACGCTCAATTCGGCTGAAACGCACAATTCATGTTGACGATGATGGCAACCAGGCGTATATTAACCACATTTGCTCTTTGAGATGTCATAAAATGCGTTCAGGTGTCTCCTCTGTGGAGACCAAAAGGGAAGACGGTGTAAATCCGTCGCGGGCCCGCCGCTGTGACCGGGGATGTCGCCCATCTCATACCACTGGCTGATTAGACCGGCTGGGAAGGTGTGGGATAGCAGAAGATCCGGGAGTCAGAAGACCTGCCTGAACCGATCACTTAATTTTCACTTCCTCGTGGACCAGGAAGCCTGAGTACAGGACTATGGGTACACGTATCCCTATCCGGCTTCGGTTTCGAGGCCGGATTTTTTTATGTCAGCCAAACCCAAAACGATCTGGAACACCCTTTTTACCCTGTATTTCGTTATGCAGTGGATCCCGGTATCGGCCATGGCAGGCATGATACATGGTTTCGTATCGGAGATGTCTTCAGGGGATTCTCTTCCGGGTGTTTCTGTAGAAATTGTGGGCGAGGCACGTGGCTCCATTACGGGTGCAGATGGACAGTACAGGTTGGAAAACCTTCGTCCGGGATCCTATACCTTGAAATTTTCACACCTTGGGTTTGCAGACAAGGTGATCGAAAATATTTCCCTTGAGGACAGCACGACGGTGGAGCTCCATTGTGTGCTGACAGCACGGCCGATTCCCATGGATCATTTGGAGGTCCTGGGCGAGCAGACAACGGTTCCTGACATCCAGCGTGTGCCCACATTCGTGACTGTGCTGGTGGAGGAGGATTTCGGGAATCAATCGACCTCCGTTTCAGAAGTACTGTCGTCTGCAACCGGTGTACAGGTTAAACAGATGGGTGGTCTGGGTGCGTTCAGTTCAATTTCGATCCGTGGTTCATCCGCCGAGCAGGTAGACGTCTATCTGGATGGGATCCCATTGAATGCCGCGATGGGCGGCGGGGTCGATCTGAGCAATCTACCGCTTTCCCAGATCGAACAGATAGAGGTATACAGAGGGGCGGGCGCTAACAATGGGGGTATTGGAGGAGCCGTACACATTCGAACCAGAACAGCTGAAAAAGGCGTCAATTTCGGGGCGCAAATGAGTATGGGTTCGTTCGGCACCCGAAGCGCCAATGGCATGCTGTCTTCGCGCAGTTCGACACAGGAGTTTCTGGTGATCGGCGATATCACGTCCAGTGCGAACAGTTTCGATTTTCTGGACGATAATGGTACGGAATATAACAAGGATGACGACGTGATCACCAGTCGGCGAAATGGAGATTTCCTTTCTGCCAGTCTACTGGGAAAATGGAAGCGTCGGCTCCGGAAGACCTCTGAAGTCCATTTTCAGGCGAATTATTTCTGGAAGCACCATGGGATCCCAGGCATCAGCAACAACCAGTCAGAGCACGCACGACTGGATCTTTTCCGCGGATTGATGGAGGCGGGGTTGCGGATGTCGAATTGGCTCGACCGATTCTCTGTAGCTCAAACAATTTTTTATTCACGAAAGATCGAGTCTTTTAGAGATAAGGCGGGCGAAGTTGGCGTGGGTCGTCAGGATAACCGAAACAGAACATCCGGTTTTGGATGGCGCAGCGCGCTCAAGAGCCCCTTTTACAATACTCACGTGATTTCAGTCGATGTGTCTCTGGGGCGAGAGGTGTTTGAGCCTGAAGAACGGCTGCAGCCGGATGCGCGAATGCTAGGGAGCCGCCGGTGGACGGCCGGAGCCCGAGGGAGTGTGGACTGGGGATTGCCCCGCAACAATGGAACACTTACAACCGCTATGGATGTCAAGCGACAAAAGAATCATCTGGTTGGGGAGAATCCCTATCAACTCACGTTGCTTGCCCCGGATACCACGACCACATATGAGCTGCTGAATCTGCGAGCAGGACTTAGGCTGGACTTGGGACACGGTATTTGGGTCAAATCCAGTCTTGGGAGGAGTCACAGAGCACCC
>CAVOEZ010000620.1:0-3328 GCA_963694355.1 Latescibacteria bacterium UBA2968
TGGGCAATGGCCAAAAGAACAGCTGCGTTCGTCCCTAAAACCACCTCGGGTCCATAAAGACCAAGGATATAGTCTCCCGCAAAATAGAGAATTCCTACATAGGGTAAACTAATGGCCAGCGTCCAGCGAGTAACGGTAGACATCGAATCAGCTACTCTCGCGGTTTCCCCTTTCTGGATATGCTCCGACACGATTGGGGCGAAAATGGGTTCACTCGCCTGTCGGTTCTTCTTGACTACGAAAGCAACCTCTCTGGCCATTCCATAGATTCCTACTCGATCGATGGGAAGAAAATATCCGAGCATGAACACATCGAGACGTGCAGCGAGAATGCTGAGCAGGTTGTAGAGCGAAACGGGAAACGCGATTCGTGCAAGTTCAGAGCGAAAGGCCGCCAGGGACATCTCCGACACGCACCGCCGAACCGAGTAATGTCGGCTGAACAGCACGACAGATGTAATTGCTCCGCCGAGCAGGGCGAGAAGCTGGGCATATACCATGCCCTGGCCGTCTTCCATCACCAGCGCGGAAATGCCTACGCCAGCCAGAAAGGTGAGCGGTTCGACGATCGTCTTCACAAGGACGTCGAAACTCATGATCTTGAGGGCCTTGGTTGTGCCAAGGAGGACAAACGTACACGTGGTGAGAGGTATGGCGAACGCCAGGGACCGCAGTGGCCAAATGAGATAGGACTTATCGAAGACTTCGCCAGCGACCCAGGGAGAAAGGAAATAGACAAGCACGGCAAAGGTAATGCTGGTTCCAAGACTGATCGACAGGGCGTCGCCAAGGATCTTGTAGACCTCCCCGGGTGCCTCCACCAGACGCGAACGTGTTATAAATTTGACAACACTGATATCCAAACCGAATATGGCAAGCTTGCTCACCAGGTCGATTACTGACCACGCCAGAACGTAAATTCCCACGGCCTCCATGCCGAATACTCGGGAGGCAAAAATAAAGGCAACTGCGGCAGATATTCTGCCGAAATTGCCCAGCAGGTTTACCCCCGTCCCTTTGGCGAGGTCGGTGGTGTCTTGTTGTCGATCTTCCGTAGCGCTCATTTTTGCTTACACAAGAGCTTCATTCCGGCGGAGCGGCATTTTCTTGTCTAGCCGCCCACCCCATTTGTAATTTCCTTCTACGGTTCTCGCACACCAGCATTGAGAGCATCCGTAGCGGGGCATTCTGTCGAAGGCCTCTTTCACCCCAATCTTAACCACATTGCAGGATTTGTCGCTCCTGTTGATCTGACCACAGTGGTAGAGATTGCCTTCCGGATCCATGGTTACCGATATCCAGCCAGCTGAACACGGAAGCGACGTGTCTTCCGGGAAAGTCCTGAAATGGTGCAAACTGGACCATTCGTTCGCAATTGGCCCGCCTTCGCGTTTGCGTTCTTCGATCCTGGCGAATGCCCGCATTAACTGCTGCTGTTGAAGCTGAAATTCCGCGCCATCCCTGTCCGTTCCCTGAAAAAGACTGTTCCGCAAGGGCTGAAAAATGATGGATAATCCCAGTTCCTCGACCATGTCAATCAGAGTTTCGATCTGGTCTGCATTATGCTGCCCAACCACACAGGTGAATTCGACCTTGGGTACGCCCACTTCCCGTGCGACCTCAGCGCCTCTTATCGCCTTGTCGAATGACCCTTCGCCCCGAACAGAGTCGTGGCTCTCCCTGGGGCCGTCGAGGCTGATCTTTACCACATCCAGTTTCTTGACCGTCTCGACCTTTTTAGGGACGAGGATGCCATTCGTGTTCATCCTGGTGGAGATTCCTCTGTCGGTCAACCAATCCACCATTTCCACGGCGTGGCTGTGTGCGAGAGGTTCCCCTCCATCCAGATTCATCTTCCACATTCCCAGGGCGATAAACTGCTCGAAGACCGAAAATATCTCATCCCGGGTCATCTCGTTGGGGAGCGGGGTGTGACGATCGCAGTATACACAGGCCAGATTACACAGATGTGTAATCTCGAACGTAACCGCAAGAGGAGACGCTTTTCCGAACTTTGCAGCAAGGATTTTGGCGATGACTTTCGCTTTAGGCACAAAAACCTCGAGTTCTTTCGTTACGGGTTTCGTACGGCTTCAACCATAAGTGTCCACCCAGCTGATGGCATTTTTCCGATGCCCCAAAGGGTGCTCGCCAGTCGGCCGGCGGTAACCAGAAAGGTCCTCACCAGGGCCGCGGATACTTTGTTCATTTTTTCTGTAGCATAACTCAAACGTATGAGCTGAAAATCCAGACCAGACCCCATCAGATAGCGGGTGCGGGCGACCTGAAACCCGCGTGCCTTCAATTTCTCTGTGATCTCCGGAACCGAATAAAACTGGTTCACACCATGTTCGTTCTTCAGGCGCGCCCGTTCCGATTCCGGGAGTTCCGGGTTGCTCATACTATCCAACGTCAGCAATACGCGGCCTCCCGACCGAAGCACGCGGTGGGATTCTGCGAGTACAGCCTCGTCATTCAGCAAATGCTCGAATACACAGAAACTCACCACCGCATCGCACGAGCCAGTCTTGACGGGCATCTTTTCGGCATTTGCGTCAAGATAAATCGTACCGCCTCGGGCGTGATATTTCGTCGCATTTCGCAGTTTGTACCGAGCGATATCGAATCCCACCACCTGGGCGCCGCGACGTCTGATTCGGTAGTCGTAGGTCCCATCTCCGCATCCGATGTCCAGGATGCGCTCCCCTGGCTTTGCGTCGAGCCACTTCAGGGCGGGCGAGGTCTCCATCAGGCGTCTGAAGTGCCAATCCCTTCTCATCCTGAGAATAAAATAACTTCGAATTCTGTCCAGACACGCACTCAGCACGACAAATCCACAGTTCTTGTGAGAAGGCCCTGCGCTGCACCCAGAGCCATCAGGTTCCCTTGCAATCTTCGCAGATCAAACCACTCAGCTGCTGGGTACGCCAACGTTGCCTCAAGTCCTGGTATGCAGGATCCTGCCAGATTTCCTTGATTGAACGATTGGTGCAATTACCCAGCAAATTCGACCTTTCCTGGTCCACGCAACACATGATCATATCGCCGTTCCACATGACCCACGTACGCCAGAATGGAACCACGCAAAAGGCGGTGCGCTCAAACTCCCGGTCACCCAGTCCCAGCGCCTCGATGTCCTTGTTGGCCCTGTTGTCCAGTTTTCTGGCCTTGAAGCCGATACCCACTTTCTTCCAGTAGGCTTGCTCATTCTTCAAATTCGCCTGGACGGGCCGGGTCAAAACCGTCCACACTTCCAACCTGGGTTTCTTTCCTGGATATCTATCCCACATTTCCTTGAAATTCAGAATGTTTCCCATCACTTTGTCGA
>CAVOEZ010000621.1:0-3325 GCA_963694355.1 Latescibacteria bacterium UBA2968
CGGTATCGTATCGAATATCCGTTATTTCATCCCAGGTCAAGCCACCGTCCTTCGACACAGAAAACCACTTTCTGGGAGGACACGCTGCAGGATTCAGACCTGAATTCGATCCCCGTCCCATCAGCAGCAACCTGCCGTCGGAAAGCTCGTCAACCGTCAATTCCACAAGCCCTCTCGTGGACTGCTTCCTGGGCAGGAACATCTTGCTCGAAATCTCCCAATCGTAATCCGCTTTGTCCGCGTCCCACTTGCCCACGAAAGAAACTGCGCCTGCAACTGAACCTTCCCGATAGTCATTGGGAAAAACGGAAGGCACTTTCTCGTCCTCCGCATCCCGGTAAACCACGGGGATGGTGGAACTGATCACCACGCCACCCGTGGACAAGGCCGCTCCCGATCCGATGTACATCTCATTGGTTCGAAAAAACTCCGGATTCCCCCAATCATCAATGATCGAAATCTGGACCCTCCTCATAATTCAGCTGGCCTCCCTCCGACCAGGTTCGACCATCATCCTTTGAGAGCTGATAGAAACCGTGATCACAGAACAACCTGTTTCCTTTCCAGAGCTCCGACATCGCAACTTCGGGACTTCCCTTTATAACCCGTTGGAAAACCGGTTTCACCAGACATCCTGAGGTCCGATCAAATGGTCCTGTGCCCCCGGGACCTGGACCACCCGATTGCGTGTACTCTCCCTGGGTCGGCGCCTCTTCATAGACCAGGTCCCAATCCGACCAACTCTTGCCATTGTCCCCAGAGTGTCTGCACCGGACATGATTGGACCAGTCGCTGGAGCGAACCTGTGACTGTGTCTCCTGCAACCGCAGGCCCTCACCGATGTAGGTCATACTCACACTCGTAGCCACCCGTGACTCGGGTGAGGGCACGTAAATCTCTTTCTGGACTTCACAGATTTCCATTTCAGAGACTCCTTCGAGATATTTATCGTATGCGGGACGGAAGGTCAGCCACAAACCGAAATAGTCAGCGTCAATACTCAACTTCTGATTTAACACTCAGCAATGGCAACGGCTTCTGACCTATTCCAACACGTGTTCAGACACGCGATACTTCTCCACAGCCTGGTGATTCAGGGTGAATCCCAGTCCGGCTCGATCCGGAGTCAGGAAAGCGCCGTTCTCGAACGCGAAATCCTCATTCAACAGGGTATCTTCCCAGGCCATTGGACCCACCATATCGTACGGCTGTGTCAGATTCGGCATACACGCTGTCACGTGCAAACCCATTGCCGCGCCGGGTCCATAGGAAACCGTCTGACCCCATCCCCCCATGCCCAACTGATGGGCGAGATGCGATTGGCGCAGGGTTTCCAGATGGCTGAATGTGCCCACGATCGCGTAATCCATCGCCCTCGCCTCAAACACCTTCACCAGCTCCTCGGAATCGGATACATGATCAGCGATTGGAAACGGGATACTCTGACGAAGCCTCGTCCACTCTGAGAAAGTGCCAGACGATGCCCGTCTCTCGATCGGACTCTCGAAACAGTCTATTCGATGGCCATCGAGGCGGCGTGCCAGCTCCTGTGCAACCCAGACCTCCTTCAGCCGCCATCGGATATCCGGCCGCACCACCATATCCGGCAGCACCCGGTGGATGGCTTCGATCCGGTCCGTCACATAGCAAATTCTCTCCTCGGGCGTCGTCTCATTTTCCGTGATGCACTTCATTTTATAGGCCCGGAATCCGTGTTCCCAGCCCCACTGCGCGTCTTCCGCGGTATGTTCCGGTGTCTTGTAACCTGTGCACTGTGTAACCGGTGTGCTATCCCTGAGCTTGCCGCCCAGCAATTGCCAGACGGGGACACCCAACGCCTGACCTCTGAGATCCAGAACCGCCTGCTCGAGGGAAGCCACCATCGGGGGCTCCAGTTGATTCAGGTTTACCGCCATCACATCCAGACTCAGCCAGGACTCGAGACCTGCAAGAATTGTGTCCAACGGCGTCATACGCTCAATTTGCGTAAGCCCGGTGAGCCCCTCGTCGGTCTCGATCTCTGCGACCCCGTGAACGTCCCTCTGGTGAAGCGGTTGACCATAGGTATCATCGGACCACCACCCTTTGCGTTCGGGAACATTCACCATATGCAGCTTGATTCGGGTGATACGCATATTCGAGTCTCCTGTGAGGACGCAGCCGCAAAACAACGCAGGTTAAGAAAAAGACGACCACAGGGGGTCGCCCGGACTATAATTTTGTCACAACACAAACATGAACCGGTGCCGGTCAATGAGAGATGGTACCCACTCAAACGCTCACTGCGCTTCGGTCTCCGCTGAATCAGGAGCGATTTTCAACCTGAGCCATATCCGGATAACGTTCCCGACAACACATCCAAGGACAGCGGCAACGAAAGTGAGCATCCCGCCGCCGAGAAGCACAAAAAGGACGGCACTGATCCCGATCACCAGACCCCAAAATACGCCGGCCCCCATACTCCAGTCCAACAAAATGGTCACAAGGCCGAAGGACATGGCCGAGGGAATGGCCACAACAAATCCAACAATCATCCCATCTACCGGCCCCCAGTAGATGCCAGATCCAAGCGCCATACCAAGCACGGTGCCTGCAGCCTTGCTGATATCGCCCTGTAGTCCCACCATCAATCCAAGGGCGATTCCCCATACAAATCCAAGCAAAAGATCGGGCCACGAACCGACCAGATCTACCACCCAGCTCGAGAACGGACCGGAAACCAGAGCGAAAATTACGAACGCATCGAGAAATCTTGCCACATAACCCAACTTGCTCACCGACACCTCCAGAGATTCACTATTTGATACGGGGTGTTCCACAAGATAAAAAAAACAGGAAGCAAAGGTAAAGTACCTTCACTTCCTGTTCTCCGGTTGAAAATTCAGCTTCAGATATACTCAATATCCTTCTGCATAATGTATCAATCGTTGTCCTTGTCCCGGGTGTCTTAATTTGTTGAGTGCACGCTCCTTGATCTGCCTTACGCGTTCCCGTGTCAGTCCGAAACTCGTACCGATCGCCTCGAGCGTCATCTCGTCTTCATCCTCATCCAGACCAAAATATAACCGGATCACCTCTTCCTCCCGTGCATCGAGCGATCCGAGCACGGAGGCCACCTCTGCTTTCAGGGAGCCAATCATCACCTGAGTATCGGGCGATTCCTGTCCTTCGTCCGTCATCATATCCAACATACTGTGTTCATCATCATCCCGGAATTTGGTATCCAGCGACATAGTAGGCTGACCACTTGCCAACACATCCTCCACCTGGGCTTCTGAAATGCTTAACTGCTCGGCGATCTGCTCCACCGGCACCCGATCAGGAT
>CAVOEZ010000622.1:0-3324 GCA_963694355.1 Latescibacteria bacterium UBA2968
CGGCTTTCACCTAAAAAGGAGAAACACGATGGCCGCTGAAAAAGATACGGCACTGGATCCGGGAACGGACCCGAACTGGCCAAGAGATGTGGACGCTCGGTTGAAACGCCTGGGCGGCGCCACAATGGAAGTCACCGTCGAACTGGGCCGCACAAAAATGCCGCTCGAGGAAATCCTGAGTGCCGAACCGGGTCACGTGATCGAAACGGAAAAACTCAGCGGAATGCCGTTGGACATTCTGGTGAACGGCTCACTGTTTGGCCTGGGTGAAATCATCGTCATCGGAGACAATCTTGCAGTCCGTGTGACCGACCTGATAGAGCCGGAATAGCCCAGACTCACCACTTGCCCTGAACCCCGGAATCCAACTGTCCCTGAATGAGGAGCAGCACGATGGCTACGGAAAATACCGCTGAAACATCCGGAAGAATTGTACGGTCGGTGTCTCTTGAAGACGCGCCGCTAACTGGATCATCGCAGCCGTGGAAGCCCAATACACTCGTAGCCCGATCGGGAATCAACCCCATCGAGATGCATCTGGGCCAAAAGGATGAGGCGGCCGAAAAGGAAAAACGGTCCTCTGCCTACCTCCCCGAACCCGGAATGGTCCTAATTCAGGCCGGTGAATTCAAAATGGGTTCCGACGAAGGCGGCAAGGACGAAAGTCCAGAACACACTGTTCTGCTCAATGCTTTTTGGATTGATCAGTATCCCGTCACCAATGCACAATACAAAGCCTTCGTGGATGACACAGATCGAGAGCCGCAGCCCTGGGCCAAAGCTGGCTATCCACTAGAGAAGGCGCGTCATCCCGCCACCGATGTCAGTTGGGAAGATGCCAAAGCCTTTGCTGCCTGGGCAGGAAAGCGTCTGCCCACAGAAGCCGAATGGGAGAAAGCCGCCAGGGGTACGCAGGGCCGGACCTATCCGTATGGGGATGCTTTCCGTAGGGACAACATCAATTCCAGCAACGACTACAGCGGCACAACACCCGTGGACGAGTTCCCGGGTGGAGCAAGTCCCTCCGGGGTTTTGGATATGTGCGGAAACGTCCTGGAATGGTGTGAGGATTGGTACTTCGACGAGTACTACAACACGAGTCCCCTGGACAATCCCACAGGACCGCAAGGAGGGCAGTATCGTGTTGCCCGTGGAGGATTCTACGGGGAAAGAAGACAGGGAGTGCGTTGCACTTCCCGTCACTTTGCACCGCCATCCAACAGGCAGGACCACATCGGGTTCCGTTGCGCAAAAACGCCGCTGCTAGCTGAAGAAAAAGCCCCACAGCGACCTGTGGTTGCAAGGCCGGAGGCCAGAAAACCGCGCTCGCGCCGACCTGGCAGCGACAGAACCCCCATTTCACCCGATGAATCCATCGAACAGATAGTTGCCCGTTGGCCCGAAAGTATCGCCAAGCTAATTGGCTCCCTCCTGCTCGAAAATCGGGGAAAGAAAATACCTCAGGACGCAGGCGCAGCCCGAGAACTCACCGACATCGGGATTCTGATACTCGGTCTGGGATCGGATCTGTCCGCAGAAATCATGAAATACCTGGGCAATCCTGAGTTGGAGGACATTGCCAGAATCGTATCTGAGTTGAAGACCATTACCGTCAAACAGAGAGATGAGGTATTCGAAACCTTCAGAAACCGATTGGTTTCCGGCGACTATCTCATTCACGGAGGAAACGAATTCGCCAGGCAGACCCTCGAAAAAGCCCTTGGACCTCGCAAAGCCCAGATGCTGATGGATCGCGTTGACACAACGGAGCGCGGGTTCCACCTGCTTCGGCATTTCGATCCGGTACAGATCGTACCATTTCTTGCCAAGGAACATCCCCAGACGATCGCCCTGATCCTCTCGCAACTCGATCCTGTTCAAGCCGCCGCAGTGCTTGACGGACTGGATGAAGAGCTGCAAACCAACGTCACACACAGGATCGCGAAAATGGAAAACATCTCTCCCCAGGTCTTGAGACGATTGGAGGAGACGCTAGCGCAGGAACTGCAGACGATCCTTGCGGGTCAGATTACGGAAATCGGAGGCCCAAAAGCCGTGGCAGAAATCTTGAACTACTCGGCACGGAATACCGAAAAAGCAATTCTGGAAAGCCTGGACAAACAGAATGCGCCACTCGCCGAAGAGGTGCGCAACCAGATGTTTGTCTTCGACGATATCGTGAAGCTCACAGATCGCGAAATTCAGGAGGTTCTGCGGAATGTGGATATGAAGGACCTGGCCATAGCCCTCAAAGGTGGGATCGCTGAACTGAGGGAGCGTATAATCGCCAACGTGAGTGAATCGGTGGCCAAGGAACTCGCGGAAGAGATGGAGTTTTCAGGTCCCGTCCGAACGAGTGATGTGGAAGCGATTCAACTCAGAATCGTACAGTCCGTTCGCCGCCTGGAAGAGGAAGGCAAGATTACCATCACTAGAGGCGACAAAAAAGACGTGTTCATTTAGTAGACGTTCAAGTCCTGCAGGTGGAGTAGCGAGGAACAACAATGGCCACTGGAAAAAAGAAAAGCACCTTGTCCAAGACGCTGTCATCGCCGAACAGGGCGCTCGAGGTCGAAGTCGAGTTGTCTCTCGAACTGGGCCGCACAAGCGCGAGCGTTGACCAGATTCTCGAATGGAGCGAAGGCTCGATCATCCCGCTACCTAAAGTCAATGGCGATCTGGCAGAAATTAGGGTGAACAACGAACTCTTTGGCCGAGGTGAAGTCGTCACCATAGGCATCAATAAGGGCGTCAGACTTCTTGAGATCCTCAACACGTAGCCAGGAGAGATCGATGTCTGCAAAAAAGAACACCAAAAAACAACCTGAGTCTCCTGTTGTCGATCAAAAGACATCGGGGCTGTCAATGGACGTATCGGTCATCCTTGGCCGCACACGAGCGCCCATCAGCTCGCTCCTCAACCTCACCGAGGGCTCATTGATCGAGCTCGACAGGAAAGACCGGACCGCGGACGAAGTCACCTTGCAGGGACTCTCTTTCCAGGAGCGAACGGGCGGCAGAAGAAGTGTCGGCGGACGATATCCTATTGTGGATATCCGGGTCAACGGCAAGCCCTTCGCAGAAGGCGAAGTCATCACCATCGGCGAAGCCTTCGGCGTCCGTCTCACCGACATCCTCAATCGAGAACTAAAATGAGAACCACGATTGCCAAAACTGTAGGGGCGAGGCGGTGCCTCGCCCTGTTTCCGTGGAGCCTCGTCAGCCTTTCCTCAATCCTGCCTGCGCAACCCCAAATCCCTAACTCACCATTCTCCTGAACAAATCCTCCTGGATCTCACACTCCAGCAATTCATCCAATCGGTC
>CAVOEZ010000623.1:0-3323 GCA_963694355.1 Latescibacteria bacterium UBA2968
GGGCAAGCGAACCCTGATGGTGATCGATCTGTTTCACAGGTGCAACGCAGGCGAACAGGGTCAGGTTCTGGAAATCCCGAACGGCGATCGCGCAAATGTGAATTCCGAGCAAATCGAGTGGACGATTGCGCTGATGGAGCAGTACGGGTCGATCCGCAGGGCCGAAGATGCTTGCCGGGAACGCGCGCAGCAGGCTGAGCAGTTCCTGGAAGGAATTCCGCCCTCCGAGCCGAGAGAGACGATGCGAGAGATGTGCAGTTTTCTGGTTGAACGCGTATTTTAGAACGGGTTGGCAATCAGTTCTCCCACCAAAAATGCAGACAGGAGGCAGGGCATGAAGTTCTTCATTGATACGGCAAACCTGGACGAAATTCGGGAAGCCAATGAGATGGGCGTTCTGGACGGGGTGACCACGAATCCGACCCACGTGGCCAACCAGGAGGCCTCATTCGAGGAAATCATTCTCGAGATTTGCGAATTGGTAAACGGGCCAGTAAGCGCCGAGGTGGTGGCCACCGATCACGCGGAGATGATCAAGGAAGCCCGGACGATTGCGAATATTCACAAAAATGTGGTGGTGAAGATTCCGATTACACTGGACGGGCTCAAGACGGTCAAGGCCTGCAGCGACGAAGGGATTCGCACCAATGTGACCCTGTGCTTCTCGGCAAACCAGGCGCTGATGGCCGCCAAGGCGGGCGCCTCTTACATCAGTCCTTTTCTGGGTCGGCTGGACGATATCGGTCACGTGGGAATGGACCTGATCGCTACGATTCGGCAGATCTATGATAACTACGGATTCCCAACTGAGATTCTTGCGGCGAGCTTGCGTCACCCCTTACACGTGATGGACGCGGCACTTGCGGGAGCCGATGTTTCCACGCTGCCGCCGGATGTGCTGAAGAAGCTTCTAGCCCACCCATTGACGGACAGCGGTCTGGCGCGTTTCCTGAGCGACTGGAATGCGTGGAAGGAGAAGCAGCCAGACACGGTGATCGCCTGACGAGGAAAATGAGGGGAAAGAGAAAGGGCTTGTGTCGATTGGACACAAGCCCTTTTCCAAAACTGGAGCCACCCAGCGGACTTGAACCGCTGACCTACGCATTACGAATGCGTTGCTCTACCAGCTGAGCTAGGGTGGCTAACGTCTGAAAAAACACGTTATTATTGTCTTGTCAGGTGGCATAAAAATAAGCAAAGCCTCGAAAAGTGTCAAGAAAAAATCTGGCTATTTGAGCGCTTCGAATCAATCTGATTTAGGCGCTTCAACGAATGTCGATTCGTGTCAGGAGGGTGCCGATGAAATTCGTGGTTGCTGTAGACTGTGAGGGCGTAGCCTGCGCCGTGGGTTCGCCCGGTGGATCGTTGAATTCTTCACGCGATCTCGAGTTCGCAAAGCTCCAGGCGACCCGCGAGGCGGATGCAGCGGCCAGGGGACTGTTCGAGGCGGGCGCCGAACAAGTGATCGTGTGGGACAATCACAACGGGAGCCTGAATCTCCACTACGACCTGCTTGACGAACGGTGTGACATTGCGCTCGGTGTGGGCTTCGAGCACCGGTTTCCGGGAATGGACGAGTCCTTCAGCGGTGTGGCGTTCATTGGCTACCACGCGATGGACAATACGATCGACGGGGTGATGTGCCACACGTTCAGCTCCGCTTCGTATCAGTACAAGAAGGTGAACGGTCAGGAGGTGGGCGAAATGGCGATCGACGGAGCAGTCGCCGGCGGGAAAGGTGTTCCCGTGATTTTCTGTGCGAGTGACGATAAGGGGACCGCCGAGGCGAGTCGCTTTTTCGAGGGGATAGAAACTGTGGCGACCAAGCAGGGAATGGGCTGGAACGGGGCGGTGAGCAAGCACCCCAGGCGCGCGGTCAATGAGATTTACGAGACGATTCAAAAGGTGGTTCCAAAACTGGACAACTGTAAACCGTTCACGTTCGGCTCTCCTGTGACACTGGAGATTCGCTACAAGCGATTGGAAGCGGCGCAGTCGGCGAGCAGGGGATACAAGGGAGGTGAACGAATCGACCCTTACACAGTGCGGCACGGGTTGGAGTCGATCGAGGATTACTATTAGGAATCAGTTGTCCGCTAAAGTAACTGGTGAAAGCTGGGCAGGAGGAAGGGTCAGTCGCTGGTGCTCCCGGGGCGATCGGTGTCGCGATTGATGCGCGTGTCTACGAGGTAGTCGATGGCGAGGGCGATCCCCTTACGATAAGGTAGCGTGATTCCGGTGATCGCCAGGGCGCTGGCGACGACGATAATTTGACCCAGCAGGATGGTTGGTGGGTGCGTGAGCAAGATGGTGAGGATAAAGAGGCCGGTGAAGAAAGCGGTCGAGATATACATAAACGCCCAGCAGTTGCCTTCGCGATTCTGGAACTCACACTGACACAACTTGCATTTTTCGTTCAACAGGTGCCAGCCCTGATAGAGATTTCCTTCACCGCATTTCGGGCATTTCTTACGAACGCCACGCCAGAGGATTTTGCCGATTTCTTTAGGTGTCAGTGTGTTGATTCCTGAGTTCGAGTGGAAGCCTATGTTGCGGGTTCAGTAATTTACACGTTCGCGTCTTGCAGGACAAGTCGGCCGCTTCAAAGAGAGGTTACTCTTGGCGATTTCTGTTAGAAAAGGATGTCCGGGCGATCGGGACACGATCGTGGGATTCCAGGTTGCGATGGCACAGGAGACGGAGGATCTTGACCTGGATCCGGCGACTGTGACCGCAGGAGTGCAGGCGGTTTTTGATGATCCCCAAAAGGGAGAGTACTGGATTGCGGAGCGAGAGGGGGATATCGTTGGAAGTCTCCTGACCGTGCCGGAGTGGAGTGATTGGCGAAACGGTACCGTGCTCTGGATCCACTCTGTTTATGTGGTTCCCGGTGCGAGGAAACAGGGCGTGTTCAGGAAGCTGTACGAAAATCTCCAAACACGTGTTGTATCTTCGGACGGCCTCAAAGGGCTCCGACTTTACGTAGAGACTGAGAATGGCAACGCCCAGCGCGTGTACGAGAAAATGGGAATGAGTGCAGAACACTACAAATTGTTCGAATGGCTCAAATAGGTCGATCTGAGCTGGAAATCAATCGAGATTCAGGAGGAAAATATGGCTACTGGATTGAAACTGGGTGCAGCGAAGGTGGACGTGACACCGCCAACGGGATTGAAGATGGCCGGTTACGGTGGACGCGATGACCCTGCAGTGGGTACTCATTTGCCCCTCTGGGCACGCGCTTTCGTGTGCGGCGAGGGTGTCGACCGGCTGGCGCTGGTGGTGGTCGACGTGGTGGGGTTCAGTGACGAGACGACCGGGGA
>CAVOEZ010000624.1:0-3318 GCA_963694355.1 Latescibacteria bacterium UBA2968
GACCACCAAAGGAAATCATCGAAGGACTCGCAGAAATCGGCAGCGCCACCACCAGTGGAGAACTCAGGCGGATGGGCATCACCGATCCTCATATCCGGGGACCTGTCGCCATGACACCCGGCGCCCGGGTGGTTGGCCCTGCGCTGACGCTTCAGTTCATGCCGAAACGCGAAGACCTGCACTCGGATGTGGAATACGGTAATCCCGAACGCCAGCTCCATCGCCACTCGCTCTACCATACCCAGCCAGGTGACATCGTCGTGGTGGATGCAAGAGGAGACCTCGGGAGCGGTGTCTTCGGCGACATGATGCTCACCTACTTCAAAGGTCGTGGCGGGCTGGGGGTCATCATCGACGGCTGTATCAGAGACTTCCCGAAGGTCCAGGAACTTGGACTCGGGTTATGGCTCAAGGGTGTTACGCCAAACTTTCATACCCAGACCCGCATTTACCCATTCGCGGTCAATGTCCCGATCGCCTGTGGAGACACACTGGTCATGCCGGGCGACATCATCGTGGCGGATGACGACGGCGCAGTTGTCGTACCCATCGACCTCGCGCCGCAGCTCCTTGAAAAAGCCTCTGCGCACGCCGAGTGGGAAGAATTCAGCCGAATGCGACTCCTCGAAGGCGGAGACCTCCGCAAATACTATCCGCTGACCGACGAAGCGCGCGATGAATACGAAGCCTGGTCAAAACAGCAAAAGTAAAGGCGACCTCATAGGCCGCCTTGTTTTTCTCTCACTGTACCGGATCGATCCCGCAGAACCGAGCCTGCAGTTATGTCACGCACCGGACCGGATGCCGGAATTTCCAGTTGACTCCCTATCCTAATTCGCTAAATTTTTCTTCTCGACAGGGGGTAACCGGTTCAAGGTGGGCCGTGTGAGGCCTGACTTCACAAGTGCGGAACATCGCATCGGGTTCGATTCCCGTGCCCTCTGCCTGGCTTATCTGACGACTGACATCGCACCATTCCACCGTCGCCTCTGCCTTTGCCTTTACCGTCCATCGTCTATCGTCGCCTTTGCTTCTACAGTCCATCGTCGCCTCCGATTTTCATACTCAATCCAATGCGATTCCGCTCCAGATCTATGCTGAGCACCCTGACCTGAACCTGCTGCTGAACCTTCACCACGTCGGTTGGATCCTTAACGAATCGGTCCGCCATTTGACTCACGTGGACCAGGCCGTCCTGGTGAACGCCCACATCCACGAAGGCCCCGAAGGCCGTAATATTCGTGACGATACCAGGGAGGGTCATTCCCGCTTCCAGATCCTGAATGGAATTGATCCCTTCCACGAAGGAGAACGCCTCGAACTGCTCACGCGGATCCCGGCCCGGTTTCCTCAACTCGCCCAGGATATCCTGAAGCGTCGGCAGTCCAACGGTTTCACTTACATATTTCTCGGGTTCGATTTGGTCTACTTTGGAACTGTCACTCACAAGCTCACCCAGTGAACTTCCCACATCCCCGGCCATCTCCTTCACAAGACCATATCGCTCGGGATGGACGGCGCTTCCGTCCAGTGGATTCTTTGATCCTCTAATCCTCAGAAAACCCGCCGCCTGCTCAAACGCCTTCGCCCCCAGCCTCGGAACCTTCTTGAGCTCGGAACGCGAAGCGAAGGCCCCGTTTTCTGCACGATACGCGACAATATTCGACGCGAGCTGCTCGCCAAGTCCCGACACATAGGTCAAAAGCTGCTTGCTCGCGGTATTCAGATCAACCCCCACCACATTCACACAGCTTACCACGGTGTCATCCAGCCCAGCCTTCAGCGCGGTCTGATCCACATCGTGTTGATACTGACCCACGCCAATAGCCTTGGGGTCGATCTTTACCAATTCTGCCAGCGGATCCATCAACCTGCGCCCAATCGACACCGAGCCCCTCACCGTGAGATCTTCATCCGGAAACTCATCCCGGGCAATCTCCGAGGCGGAGTAAATCGAGGCGCCGCTCTCGTTCACCATAATGGTGGGGATACCCAGGGCTAATTCTCGAATGAAGGCCTCCAGTTCACGTCCCCCGGTGCCATTTCCAATGGCGATCGCCTCCACACTGAACTGGTCACAATATTTCCTGAGCTTTTCTTCCGCCTCCGATGTCCTGGCAGCGCCCTGATTTGGAAAGATCGTATCTGTCTTGAGCAACCCACCTTGCCGATCAAGACAAACGAGCTTGCATCCGGTTCTGAATCCCGGATCGATTGCCAGAACCACCTTTTCGCCCAGGGGTGCGCCCAGCAGCAGTTGACGCAAATTTTCCGAGAAGATTCGAATGGCCTCTTCATCTGCAGCCTTCTTGGCATTCAGGCGAATTTCGGTCTCCATAGAAGTCGCCAGCAGCCGTTTATATGCATCGGCCAGCGCACGGTGCACAAGATCCGAAGCCGCCGATTTCCCCTTCACTACCCGCCGTGCGATCAGATCCAGGGCCTCCGCCTCCGGTGGGCGAATTCTCAGCGTGAGAAACCCTTCTTTCTCACCTCTTCGCATCGCCAGCATCCGGTGGGACGGCGTCCTCCCAACCGGCTCCTCCCAATCGAAGTAATCCCGAAATTTTGCGCCGGCCTCTTCTTTCCCCGGTATCATACCTGAGGTAAGCACACCCTTCTTCTCGAACAATCTTCTAAGCTGGTCCCGCACCGCAGCATCCTCATTGATCCACTCTGCTACAATATCGCAGGCGCCATCGACTGCATCTTCCGTTGTCTCCACGCCCTTTTCCGCATTTATAAAGGAGGGCGCTTCCTTGTGAGGGTCTGCGTCACCCTGATCGTGAATCATCTGGGCGAGAGGCTCCAATCCTTTTTCCCGGGCAATCGTGGCCCGTGTGCGCCGTTTGGGTCTGAAAGGTAAATACAGGTCTTCCAATGCCGAGAGCGTAGCTGCTGTATTGACGGCGGCACTGAGTTCATCGGTTAAATGACCGTGTTCCTCCAGAGACTTCAAAATGGCCTGTCTGCGTTTGTCCAATTCGGCCAGGGTCTCGAAACGGTCCCGGATTGCTGTAATAACCACCTCGTCCAGACTCCCGGTGGCCTCTTTTCTGTATCGGGCAATGAAGGGCACGGTGCCGCCATCCGCCAACAGCTTACCAACGGCCTCCACCTGTACGTGGGTCAAACCCAGTTCACCGCTAATCATATGTATATAATCTTCCACACATCACCCCTTGTAATTGTGTCTTGTGAATGGACTGCGAGGGAGATAATATATAGTCCGAACCACACTTCTGATCACAAAAACACGCAGCATTAGCGAACTGAATTCTTGTTTCAATGTGGCATCATAGTCAAGGAGAGCCCAAA
>CAVOEZ010000625.1:0-3315 GCA_963694355.1 Latescibacteria bacterium UBA2968
TTGAATCTCGAACTCGGGTCGTTCGCGATTCCTTTTACACTTCTGTGGTACGTGGCACTTCAGAATCAGTATGATTTTATGGATGGGATCGACGGGTTGGCCGGTCTTGAAGGTGTTCTGGTTGCCCTGTGTTTTGCAGGCATTGCGCTCGAATGGGCGCCTGATCTGGCCTGGGTAGCTATGGCTCTGGCTGGAGGGATCACCGGATTCCTGTTTCTGAACAGACCTCCTGGCAGGATTTTTATGGGGGACGTGGGAGGCCAGTACCTCGGGTTATTATTTGCCCTGCTCGCTGTACTTGGAGAAGAGGCCGGAATCCCTTTCGGGCTGATGCTCCTGTTTCTCGGCGCATTCCTTTTCGATTCTGTTTACACGCTGGTTCGCCGGTTGATTCGAGGGGAGAATATCTCTCGTGCCCATCGGTTCCATTTGTATCAGCGGCTGGTGCGTATGGGCTGGTCTCACGCGTCGGTGGATGTCACGTATGGTTCGGTGACCTTAATTCTGAGTCTATCAGGTTATCTGCTGATCGAGAATCATTTGGCTCCGGCGGCAACGGTCTTCTGCTCGGCAGCCGGATTAATGGTAGGTGGAACGGTGTGGCTGGAATCCCGCTGGCAGAAGCGAATCTTTGAGGATGAATCGGGTGAGTGATCTATGAAGTTCGAGTATCTGGTAGCGGCCCGACATCTTCGCTCGATGCGTGGCAGGGCGCGCATCTCCTTTACCATGGCCATTGCCGCCGCAGGAGTGGCTCTGGGTGTGGCCTCGCTGGTGATCGTGCTGTCTGTGATGAACGGTTATTCAGAAATGATCTGGGGACGTCTTCTGGGAATCAATGCACACCTGACCATCCAGAGGGCATACAGTGACCGGATCGGAGATTACAAGGATGCCGCAAGCCTTCTGCAGTCGCATCCTGATGTGCGTGGGGTTTCCCCATTTGTAAGATCCGAGGGATTCGTGTTCACCCGCGGAGGGGAAAGCAGGAAGTCCCGCTCTGGTGTTCTGGTGCGGGGTGTGTCGGAGGAAGGGTTGCTTGAAACCACGGATATCCAAAATCATATACACGATGGTGTCATATCGCTTGGGCTGACGGAGAAAAAGAACGTATACGGAATTCTCCTGGGGAGGGTGCTCTCGGAGAAGCTGAACGCGGATCTGGGGTCGGTGGTCTATTTGGGTCTGATTCCGAAAGAAGCAGCGCTTGGACCGATGATCCGATGGCGGAAATACCAGGTTACCGGAATTTTCGATACCGGATACTATGAATTTGATGCCAACCTGATTTTCGTTTCACTCGATGCCGTTCGCAGAGATTTGGAGTGGGGAGACGAGGTTACAGGGATCCACCTGAAACTGAGCGACCCCTTCGACGTGGAACGGGTGAGTCAGGAGGTCAGGACCACTCTCCGACAGGATCATCCCGGTTTGTTCGCATCTTCCTGGATGGATCGATACGGGAATTTCCATATTCTGATTATGCTCCAAAAATGGACCTTCTTTCTCGTTCTGAGTCTGATCGTGGTGGTGGCAGGATTCAATATCATCAGTATTCTGACGATGAATGTGAACGAGCGAAAAAGAGAAATCGGGATTCTGAAAGCTATGGGGGCGCGACCGGAAAGGATCGGCCGAATTTTCACACTCGAAGGGCTGGCGGTTGGAATCGCGGGTGTGGGGGCCGGAAACCTGGTCGGGTATCTCCTCTGCTGGATTCAACTGAGATTTCAGGTGATAAGAATCCCTGGGGAAGTGTACTTCATCGATGCGTTACCTGTCGAGATGCAGGGATTCGACTTTTTGAGGATTTCAACAGCAACACTGGCGCTTTGCTATCTCTTTACGCTTTTACCAGCCAAAGACGCAGCTGCACTGGATCCTGTCGAGGCCATTCGTTACGAATAGTGTATCCGCAGGACTACCCCGTGGGTTGAAGGATTTTTCATGCAGTATGAATTCATGATTGCCGGAAGACATTTGCGGTCAATGAGACGGCGGAAGCGGGTGTCCTTCACCGCACTGGTGGCGGTGGCCGGAGTCGCACTCGGTGTTGCGGCACTTACGATCGTGCTTTCGGTTTCCAATGGATTTTCGGGCATGGTATGGGAGCGGTTACTCGGAATCAATCCACATCTGACTATTCGAAAGCCTAACGGCACGCGGATGGATGAGTTGAAACCGGTCATGGATCTGATCCACGATCGACCAGGTGTGATCGGGTATGCCCAGTACGTACAGTCGGAGGGATACGTCCTGAGGCGCTCACCCGCGGGAGGCGTTTACAATTCTGGCGTGATAGTGCGAGGTATCGATACGGAGGATCTTCTGGCCACCAGCGAGATCCATCTCTATATGTGGGGCGGCGAAGCAGACCTGGATGAGCAGGAGACGGAGGGACGGGGGAGAGTCTACGGCATGGTCATCGGCAGATATCTGGCGGATCGGCTGGGCGCTCTGGTTGGCTCAGAGGTTCACCTGGGGATTTTTCCTGAAGAGATGATGCTGAGTCAGATCCCGCGCCAGAGAAGATACAAGGTGACGGGCATTTTTAACACGGGTAATCCGGAACTGGATGCCGGGCTGGTCCTGGTTTCAGCTAAAGCGGCAAGGAGAGATCTCGGGTGGGGTGAGCAGGCGTCCGGTATCCACATTCGGCTGCAAGATCCTTTCGCCGCGGGGAAGATGGCTGAGGACCTCCGGGAGGCTCTGAAAAAGGCGGGGTCTGAACTCACTGCGGTATCCTGGATGACCGACCACAGCAGTCTGTATTTCTCGATCAATCTCGAGAAATGGGCGAGTTTTCTCGCACTCGGGTTGATCGTAATTGTCGCGGGATTCAATATCATCAGCATTCAGACGATGAATGTGAGTGAGAGAAGACGCGAGATCGGAATCCTGAAGACGATGGGTGTCTCCTCCCGGAGCATCGGAAGGATCTTTACGCTGGAGGGTTTCGCCATCGGAGGGGCGGGTGTGTTGCTGGGCAATCTGATGGGCTTTGTACTTTGCTGGATTCAGGCCACATTCGAGGTGCTCAAGATTCCCGGTGATGTGTTGATTATTCGGGCACTGCCTGTAGAAATGCAGGTTTTCGATTTTCTGATGATTTCTCTTGCAGCTATCCTGGTCTCATATGTATTTACCCTTTTTCCCGCAAGAGATGCCGCCTCCCTCGATCCCGTAGAGGCGATTCGGCTTTGAATGTTTCTGTCAAAGAGGGGTGCATGGGTGAATCGGTTAAGGTCGGCGTGATCGGTTGTGGGACCATCAGTGGCGCCTATTTCAAAGGGTGTGATCCCTACGATATTCTCG
>CAVOEZ010000626.1:0-3307 GCA_963694355.1 Latescibacteria bacterium UBA2968
CCTCGCAAATTCTCCTCCCAAAGCTGGCCCCTGAGATCCTCAATATCCCGCTGGTTGTAGAGTCCAGATGCGCTGACGATTTGCCTGATCAGATTCATTTTCATTCGGTCGATAGTGGTCACGTTGTATCCTCCGGTGCGGTGGTGGTTTAGTGCAACAAATCAGCGGCTCCAACAGTCACGAATGCGGCTTTCAGATCGGTCTCAGTTTCACGGCGTTCGTACGGGTCAATCGATAGTGGTCACGTGGTATCCTCCGGTGCGCCGGGACAATTCCCGGCGCGGTGTGGTGGTGCTATTCTGCGATGTTTGCGGCTCCGGTGCCGTGTGCGTCAATGGTGATCGACTTCGCGCTTATTGTGTTCCCGGCGCATAATCCACAATCGGCGCACTGGACGCCTTTTGTTGTGTTCGGGCAGGTGATTTCGTCAACCATATTCAGATCGCCGGGGGATTTTACTCGAAACGTACGCCAGCCCATCGATTTTGCTTTATCGGCCAATGCGGTGACCGTCATACCGTTCTGCTTCGCGGTGGCTTCGTCTATGGACGCCATCAGAAATTCTGAGTATGCGGGATCGCAAGTCAGCCATTGATGGGTATATCCAAGGTGGCCGGTGGCCCGGCTGGCAAGGTCTCGCATCAACTCGACAGGCATCACAACAGGATCGCCGTATGCACCAAATCGGATCGGCTTGTTGATAACGTCAGGCAAGGGCTGGACATCCTGATTCACTGGCCTATTCGCCTCAGGTGTTCGGTGTGAGCTATGAACCCCATTCGGACCGTGGATTGTGACCACGTAACAACCACCGTTTCCACCGGATGCCTTGGACCTGAATGGGCAATCGAAACACACCTTCGAATCATTTCCGCTTGTGTATGCCTCAGAAGGCTTCTGGACCGTTAAATGCCACGTTTGGCATACATCGCCAATCTTGCGATTTTCAGGCTTGGAATTGACGTGCGACAGGCTGGTAAATACATCTCCATCTTGCTGGATTTTGATAGTGGAAAGTTTCGATTTCGGCGTACCTAATCCCGTAAACATCGGTATTTTCTGCATTTTCGTGTCCTCCATTTGTGGTGGCAAACCATTTGCGTCCTGATTCGGCGGTACATCATTTGTGTCGATTAGGCGGGTACTGTCCAGTCTCCTTTATGCGTGTATGTGATTGTTTATTCAAATGTTATGTGGTGCTCTTCTTCGTCCTGATTTAAGTATACCACATCCTTGTATAAATGTCAAGTTATTATTCAAGGATAGGTGAGAAACTCCCCTTGGGCGCGGGTAATACTGCGGGAGACAAGGCAAGGTATAGACCGGAGAAAAATAGGTTTTTTTTGGCCAGATTTCCCTTGTTTAAAAGGTCCAAATCGGCTGTTTTTCCCTCTTTTTGGGCTTTGAACCCAACGAAGAGCCAGTCTGGAGGCGGGTTTTTCGGGAACGCAACCCATATGCAACCCGAATCCGGCTCAAATCGGCCCATTTCAGTCCTGGAACGCCAGCGGGGGGGTGGGGTATCCCGCCCCCCTTGCCATTTAATAATTCATCCCGCTCGTAGATATTTTTTAGCCCTTAAAGGGGCTCCCTTTTGCATATCGCTACTATTCCCGCCCTGGTCTGCCGATTCCCCTGCCTTTGTACTGTACAGTACTTCCGCTGGCCCTTGAGGGCGTCGGCTCACAGCCCAGGATATTTCCGGTTTTCTCATGTTTTGAGAATTTTCCTGCCTCTTCGTTGGGTTCAAAGCCCAAAAATATGTTGCATCTGATTTTTTTGGTGTTACCATGTGCAGTAGGTGGGAGTTGCGATATCAGGAAGGCTGATGAAATAGGGGGGGTTGGAGGGGATAATAGACCCATCTTCATAAGGAGAGCTGTTTTGGAGCAGGAATGGACGGTTGCAACGGTGAGGCAGTCGTTGAGGAAGATTCGTATCGAGCGGGGGTTGAGAGCACAGGACGTTGCAAAGGTAATGAAGATCTCCAGACCGTTTTATACGCAGCTGGAGTCTGGTGCTCGGGGGTTGACGATGCGGTATTTCCTGAGGTTCACGAAGGCTTTTGACATTGATCCAGGGGTCTTCTTCGAAGGTGAGCCAACGGCGGTATTCGCTCCTTCTGCGATCAAGATCAGCAAGTCCACTATAGAGCACAGGAAGAGGAACGAAGTGTAAGCAAGGCTCTTGAGGTTTTGGAGGCTGTGAAGGAGGACGGTCCTGTGGACGAGCGCCTTGCGGAGCTTGTGAGGGATCTGAATACGGATCTTGAACGTGAACGCCTGTCTCGAAGGATCGTGGATGATCGACTGCGCGTAGCGCTGGGAGAGAAGAAGCGTTTGCGTAATGCTGCACAAAGGGTCATCGATATGTGGCCGACGTCGGATCTGGCAAATGCCGTGAATATGCTGAGGGAGGAGCTGGAGTGACCTGGGATCTGGCAAACGAGCTGTTCGGGAAGTTTATCTACATGGCGGGTTTTGCCGTGACCACGTTCGCTGGGTATGCTGCAGTCATGAAGTTTTGTTCATGTGTCTGGACGCTGTGGAGGCATCGTGATAGACCCCGATAATCGACTCGGCAAATACATCCTGAACGAAGCCCATGAACCGGTCCCGTGCCACCGGACCAGTGGGAGCAGCGCATGAACGGAAAACCGTGTCCCGAATTCACTCTGGAGCAGAACCTGCATGCAGCTATCCAGCAACACGTCAAGCCGGGGCAGATGAAATGCTACGGAAGGGGATATAGCGCATGACGGACGGCGTCATTCTTACAGGAAAAGTAGGAACCAATGCAAACATTTTCCCCGATGCACTAGGGTTGCATTCGGAACATGGGGCAACCATAGCAGATGTTACCTATGGAAAGGGTGTCTTTTGGAAAGACGTTGACAGAAAGAACTACAACCTACTGCTTACGGATATCCAGACGGGCGTGGACTTTCGGAACCTGCCTTACGAGGATGATTCGTTGGACGGATTGGTCTTCGACCCTCCATATATGCACGGAGGGAAGACGGTCAAGAAAAGTATCAACGAATGCTATAGGAATGAAAATACAGGTCACGAATCTGTGGTCAGGAACTATGCGGCAGGTATACTGGAAGCGGCAAGATGCCTGAAGAAGAAGGGCGTTTTGTATGTGAAATGCCAAGACGAAATAGAAAGTGGCAAGCAGAGGTTGACGCACGTCGAGGCTATTACTCTAATGGAGACGTTTGGGTTTCGAATAGCAGACATCTTTGTCCTGTTGCAAGCAACAGTCCCTTGTATGAGGGAGCCGTACCAAAAGACGGCCAGAAAAA
>CAVOEZ010000627.1:0-3303 GCA_963694355.1 Latescibacteria bacterium UBA2968
AACTCAGGTCGGCATGTGTATTCAGCCTGGGATGTGGTCAATAGCAAAGTCGGGGGGCACCATCCGGACTGGGATTGCTTCCGCCACCCAAAGAACAAGAAAATCAAGGTCAACTACCGGCAACGGCTACGGTCGACAGACAAATACCTGAAAGAGACAGTCCTGTGCTCTACTCCCTATGCTTGGAGCAAACAGAGGATTGGAAAGGCAATCGATAAGATTAACCGAGAGCTAGCCAGGTTGTAACTACAAGGGAGCACTAATTATGAGTGGAACTATAATCTGCGGGTACGACGTCGAAACCGCATCAGACAGTACACTAGGATTTCTCCAGGGAGCGGAAATTCTTCACAGAAAGTTGGAGGTACCCTGGACAATCTACCTCACGGGCAAAACAATCGAGAAGTGTGGTGATGAGATTCGGAAGATGGTAGACAATCCACTGTTGACCATTGCTCAGCACACCTACAGTCACACCCTTCTCAAATCTGTCTATATGACACCCCATGATGGCAAACCGGTCCATGGATCATCCCCGAACTTTTTCAATGCAGGTGGCGGCATTATCGAAATTCGTGATGAAATAACAAAGACCCAGGACTTGATCAACGATCTACTGGGCGTCAAATGTCGTGGACTAACTGGTCCCTGGGGTTACTACAGAGGCCTGGTTGATCGGCCTGATGTCCTGCAAATCCTGCAGGACAATGGCATACGATGGATTCGCACGAACGCGCGCGACTTTCGCGACTGTCAGCCAACCCCTTTCACGGAGCAACCCTTCTTCTATGACGACCAGGGCTTCCCGGATATCCTCGAGCTTGGGGTTCAGGGCTACCAGGATGATTTCTATTGGGATCGTTTCGATGACAGACGCCACGGCGATAGCTACCAGGACTATCTACTCGCGATGCTTAACGAGGTGTCGAAAAATCACTGGACCTGGAACATATGCAGTCACGACCACGGCACCCCGACCAAGGAGGCATTCCAAGAAACAAAAGGTAAGTGGATATTGGATTTTCTGACACGAGCCAAGGACCTTGGGTTCAGATTTCTTTCCCCCGACAAGCTCTATGAAGAAATGAAAAAACCCAACCTTGCAATGCAGGCGACGCCAAAAGGTGCGACTGATAGCTGACCCCTTTTGACTTATTCATAAAAAATACAATTTGCTGGAAAGCGAAATCTGAATCCTTTCAACTAACCCATGTCCACCACGAGTAAGCAGCACATAGGATGGAAAGCGACCAGCACAACTGGGGTTGTTGCCGCAGGTGGCGCCGAAGCCGTCGCCGCGGGAATTGGGATACTGGATGATGGTGGAAATGCTGCCGATGCCGCGGTGGCCACAATCTTTGCGCTCAATATCACCGATCACGGCGCATGTTCTATTGGAGGGGAAGTTCCGCTTCTCATTTATGACGCACAGCATAAGGAAGTGAAAGCTCTCAGTGGTCAAGGGCGTGCACCGTTGTCACAGGAAGCTGTCGATTGGTACATGAAACACGGAATCCCCGGCGAGGGAGACATCAAGATGGCACCGGTTCCCTCTGTTGTAGACTTGTGCATCACTACGCTCCAACGGTATGGCACGCGGACGCTGAGAGATGTCGTGGCACCCACCCTTGCTCTCCTCGATGCGGGAACGGTATCCTGGCACCCGAAGCTCGCGGTCACCTTGCGCAGAATGGTTGAAGAGGAAGACATTACTTCCGGAAACCGTGAAGAGAAACTCCAGGCGGCAACCGACCGTTTCTACGGACGGAACAAATATAGGAACGACATCGCAGATGACCTGGAAGCGTATTACATCGAAAAGGGCGGCTTCCTCCGCAAAACCGATCTTGCTGCCCACACAACCACGATCGAAGATCCGGTAACCGTCGATTACCGAGGTTATACGATCTGTAAATGCGGCCCGTGGACTCAGGGTCCCTTTCTCTGCCAGGCACTGAGGTTGTTGGAGGGCTTTGACCTGAGGGCCATGGGTCATCTCTCGGCTGACTACGTACATGTCGTCACCGAAGCGATCAAGCTGGCCATGGCAGATCGTGATGAGCACTACGGCGATCCAGATTTTGTTGACGTCCCCATGCAGGCACTGCTCTCAGGTGCCTACACCGAAATCCGCAGCCCGTTGATCGAGATGCAAAAGGTGTCCCTGGAAGCTCGTCCGGGCGATCCACACAAAATGAAAGCGCTCAAGGGTAACGGAGTCTTTCGACCTGGAGTTGGAGGGACAACAACCTGTGTGGTGGCGGATCGCTGGGGTAATGTGGTTTCAGCCACACCCAGTGCCAATGTCCCAGTCGAGCCACAAGATGGCGGTAAGGCCGGCGTTACCTTTGGCAATCGCCTGCGCAGTCTCAACACGACCCCGGGACATCCTAACTGTATCCAGCCTGGGAAACGTCCCCGTATCACGCTCACTCCCACGATGGTTCTTAAAGACGGGAAACCCATCATGGCGATCAGTGTCGCCGGTGGTGACCTACAGGACCAGGTAACACTGAACCTGCTCCTCGATGTTATCGAGTTTGACATGCCCCCTGAGGCAGCCGTAACTGCGCCACGCTTCGCCACTGCCCATCACGAGGATTCTTTCGACCCCAATCACGATCGCATGCAGACCTTCATAGAGCCAGGATCGTTGACTATCAGTGATCGAGTGAGCGACAGTGTAGAGGAAGAGCTTTCCCGACGTGGCCACAAGTGCAAGGTAGAGGCATCCCCGATTGCTACACCCGTTATGCTCACTATCGATCAAGTGAGTGGAGTGTTCTCTGCCGCTGGCGACCCGGGAACCCACCGCCACGCAGCGGGGATGAAGGAAAAATGAAGTTGAAATCAAAGAATGGCCAGGAGTTTATTGTGCGCGAAATATCTGAACTCGATTCAGAACCTCTTGGTCATTATTTCGAATCTTTATCAGCTGAAACCCGAAAAAAGTATGGTCCTCATCCGTTTACCAAAGACATTGCAGCAGAACTTTGCACCAGAAAAAACGACAGTGCTACCAGATACGTTCTCACTCCAGCGGATAATAAACGTATCGTTGGGTATTTCATTTTAGAATTTCTAATGTCAGAAGGATTACTCAATCGCTATAGAGAACAAGGAATTGATCTATCAAAGGGCAAACATCCGATGTTTGCGCCTTCTATTGCAGATGACTATCAAAATACTGGATTAGCATCATTAGCAATGCCAGCTATCATCAAAGCCGCAAAAGAACTTGGCGCAAAAAGTTTAGTGTTAATGGGAGGAACTCAAGCGACTAATAAAAGAGCAATTGCGTTT
>CAVOEZ010000628.1:0-3302 GCA_963694355.1 Latescibacteria bacterium UBA2968
CAGTTCTATAAAGAGATACGAAAAACTTCCTTCGATGGCCTGGTAAACAAGCTGAAGAAAAAGCTGGTTGATGAAAAGGCACCCGGGGAAGATAAGGATTAGTTAATGCAGGCCTGGTTCAGCTTCTTTTCAAGTTTAGCATATAGACGGTATTCCAGAATTATAATCATTTCAGCTGTGGTAACGCTATTCTGCAGCTATTTTGTTTATAAGCTGGTATTACGGTTAGAGACGGATATTGCCGCTCTGATTCCAAAGGATTATCCGAGCGTAAGGACGCTGGAGGATATCAAGCAAAAGGTCGGTGGCGTCGGGAGTCTGATCGTTCTGGCGGAGAGCGCCAACTTCAAAGACTCGAAGCGGTTTCTGGACGACCTGGCGGTAGAACTGAAGACGGAAACCTACTGGAAGTATGTCAACTATGTGAACTATCAGCGGGACGTAGATTTTTTCAAGAAAAACGCCCTGCTGTATATGGATCTGGAGGATCTGGAAGAGATTCAATTCCGGGTGGAAGACCGGATCACCCAGGAGAAGTTGAAGCTTTCGCCGTTGTTCATCAAACTGGATGACGATGAACCCGACGAAGAACTCAGTTTCTCGGACATAGAGGACAAGTACAAGCGAAACGGGAAAGATGGCCACGAAGTCTACTATACCAATCCGGACAGTACAATTGTTGCCCTTGAAGCTGTGGCGTCGGGCACGGTCAGCAATATCGGATTCGGCAAGGAGATGTACAGTGCCATTCAGCAGGCCGTCAACAAGCTGGACCCGAAGTCATATGCTAAGGATATGCGTGTCTCCTACGGCGGGACATTCAAGAACAAGATCGACGAATATGACGTCATCCTGAGCGACATCAAATCCACGCTTATTTACGGCGTTGTGGGTGTGGTTCTACTCCTCACGTTTTATTTCAGGCAGCCATTGGCTGCTTTTTTTGTTGCCATTCCGCTCACAATGGGCCTTTTCTGGGCGTTTGCCATTACCTACTGTGTCATTGGAAATCTGAATACGATGACCGGGTTCCTCTTCGTCATTCTGTTCGGATTGGGTATCGATTTCGGCATCCATATGTTCGCCCGGTATCTCGAGGACCGGATGGAAGGGATGAGTGTCCGTGAATCTATTGAAACGATGCTGGGGCAAACCGGACAGGCCATCCTTACTGCTGCTCTGACCACATCGATTGCCTTCTATTCACTTACAATCACCGACTTCAAGGGCTTTTCCGAATTTGGATTCATAGTGGGAACGGGCATTTTGATGTCGCTGGTAGCGATGACCACAGTCCTGCCCGCCTTCCTTGTGTTGTTCGACCACCGACTCAAATTGATCCGAATGCGTCACGTGCTGGGTCACGACTGGGGCAGCGGAAAAGGAAAGCTCCCCTTTTGCAAGCCCGTGCTGCTCCTGGGCCTGATCCTGACTCTGTATATGGGATCGAACCTTCCCAAAATAGAATTCGAGTATGACTTTACCAATCTCAGATCGAATCTTCCGGCTTCCAAGGTCGTAAAGCAGAAAATCGGGCAAATCTCACAATTCAGCAAGGAGTCCAACTCACCCAGTGTTGTGCTTGCCGACAACAGGGAAGAACTCAACGAGATCGTTGCGGCTGTGCAGGCCAAGATTGTTTCCGAAGACGAGACGCCTACCATTGACAAGATCAGGACCTTGTGGGCCGCTCTCCCCAAAGATCAGGAACGGAAACTGGAAGTAATCGCGCAAATCAGGGAGTTGGTCGATGGCGAGGGCGCCAGGCTGATCAAGGGTGAACAGAAGAAGCGGTTGGACGAATTGAAAGATTTGTTGAACGTAAAGGCTGTAGACGTAGAGGATATGCCGAAAAGTATATTGAGACAGTTCTCAACGGTCGACGGGAGCCGAGCGCATTTCGCGTTTATCTATCCCGGTGTTCAATTGAGAGATGGCCGCAAGGCTATAGAATTCGCCAAAGACTCTCACGTGATTACGACCGCCTCGGGGAAGACCCATTACTCGAGCAGTTCGAGCATTATTTTTGCAGATATGCTTCAGTTGATGCTTCGGGACAGCCGGGTGGCCATTTCTGTGACGCTTGTGGTGGTCCTGCTCATTGTGGTGATCGATTTCAGGAGTGTTCGTCACGGATTACTCGTGATGCTTCCGCTGCTCTGCGGAGCGGTCTGGATGTGCGGCTCGATGATCCTTTTCGGCATGAAACTCAATTTCTACAATATGGTCGCTCTGCCCACCATTATTGGAATGGGGATAGACAACGGTGTGCACCTCTATCACCGATACCGGGAGGAGGGGGAGAACTCGCTTCCACTCGTGTTGAAGAGTACGGGTGGTGCGATGTTCGTCTCGATGTTGACTACGATGGTCGGCTTTTCTGGTCTGACCATGGCTACGCACCCCGGTTTGAACTCCATTGGAAAACTCGCCCTCATCGGGCTGGTCACCTGTTTTGTAGCTGCGGTAGTCGTATTGCCCGCGCTGCTGCAAATTCTGGATGGCCGGAAGTCCAGGAAAAGGCCCAGTTCTCCAGTGAGCGCACAGGCCGCAGACTCGGATTGACCGGAACGCCTTCACCTCCGGAGTTCAGGCAGAACGCAGATGTGTTCTGCCTTTTTTATTTCCAAGTCGAATGGTTTGACGTTGAATCACACAGGGTTTAATTTACGCGCCCATTTTGCCTACGCTCAGAGGAACCTGCTCAAGTTATGAATTTCCAAGCTCTGATTGCGGTAACGATTTTTTCAGGACTCTATACCAGTCTGTGGGGCGCCTTCAAGGACTGTCCCTTCGAGGGTTTCAAGCCCGGGACCTTTCCGAGGAGCATCTACTTTCATCTCGTCATTCTTGTGATGCTTCTTCTGTTCCCTGTATTCAGGGTAAGACTGGAGTCGCTGGGTCTGTTTCAGGTCTTTTTTCTGGTCATGGGACTCGAGCGATTCATTGCCGAATTGTACAAGGGGTTTTTCAGGACTGAGGACCAGGACAAATACTTCGTGCCTTCGCGTATTACTTTTCTCGGCAAGTATGTGGGGAGTGATCTGCTTCGGTACGCCTCGGGAACGATCCTGGTCACCGGTGTTTTTTGTTTGCTGTTGATCGAGACGCGCGTGACCTCATTTGCAGGATTTTTCGGTGTTGCCTATGCCACCGGGCTTCTGGTCTCTCTGGGGGGAGCCTACAAGGATGCACCGTTCGAAGGGTTCAAGTGGCTGAAGTTCCAGCGTTCAGCTGTTGTGCTTGCGGTCTGTTCCCCGCTGTTCTACTGGATCAGCGATACGGATAATCCAGTGTCGATC
>CAVOEZ010000629.1:0-3297 GCA_963694355.1 Latescibacteria bacterium UBA2968
GGATATTGACCCCTGCATTGTTTACAAGGACATCGATCCGACCCATCTCCTCAACGGCCTTTTCAACCATTGCGTCGATACTGTCCAGATTCGGCAATGCGAGCGGCAAAGGAACCGCCTTTCTTCCCAATCCGCGAATCTGTTCACACACCTCTTCCAGATCTGAAATCTTTTCCGGCAATTCACACGGCACACAATCGGCCCCGGCTTCCGCAGCGGCAATCGCGATCGCCCTTCCGATACCGGATCCCGCCCCGGTGACCACCACAACCTTGTCGTCGAGCCGCATACTGGGTAAAACCATATCTTCTCCCGTAAACTCAGTCGACCTTCACCGAATCCGCTGCATCGATCGTCATCTGCTCTCTCTTCCAGACCGCACGGTAAGCCTCTATGCCGGCTGCTTCGATCCCGAGTGGTACCCGGTCGACAGATGTGATCTCAAAATAGAGTTCATCCTGGGTCAGTCTGGTCTTCTTGAACCCGCCCTCGCCGTGCATCACAGCCTGATCGCTGAAATGGGGCGAGTCCGGCAGATCACTGCTGCCATATGGCACTATGCTGAACGATTCCAGTTTTTCCGAAAGGTCGACCACCATCGTAAACGCCGATCCGCCAGTCACCCGGAACAGCCCATCCTCACCCATTGTGGACCAGGTGGTGTGCAGTGCGGAAGTCTGTGGTGGTGAGCCTCCGGTTGGGATAAGCTGATCACCTCGTTCCATGACGTGCACCTGACCCCAGGGCACATCTACGCCACCGTAGGTACTGACCATAAACTCGGCAGCCATCCTGAGGGCCTCCAGCGAAAGCCTTTCTCTAGCCGGAAGATTCGACTGCTGATCGGCTGGAATCTGCCGGATGAGCGGGTCGAACCTGGCCTTCCACACGCAGAACAGAAGCGTGCCCCTGCTATCTACAGTCGCTCGATTGTCCCAGTTTCGGAGCACTTCGACGGCACGGGAGAGACGGCCATCCGGATCATAAATGCTGTTCCACGCGTGATTGTAGGCAGACAGAATCGTACCTTTCAGTTCCTCCGCTGCGATCAGATAGGGATCCCTGGCCAGAACCTTCGTCTCATTCACACCAATCCCCTCGTGAGCGGAAAGCCACGTCATGACCCTCCGCCCCCGATCGTTAAAACTGCCCCAGCCTAAAAAATGCGGAAAATCGTCCGGCTGCAATCCAGAATCTATCGTAACCAGATCCGGCGCCACATTACAATTCTGCAGGAATCCAGCGGATGGATTTGAAACCAGGGGCAGCCGATCGAAAGGCAGAATTTGTCCCCATTCGGTTTCACTCGCCCAACCCGGTACGGGCGAACGCCAGTCGAATGTACCTGCCCGCTGGGGCGCACGCACGTTGAAGACGTAGAGAAGTTCGTTCTGCCGGTCCGCATACATCACATTAAAAAGCGGGAGTTCAAGACTGCTGAGAATCCTCCGAAATTCTTCTACATCTCCTGCCCTGTTCATTGCATGCAGTTGCGCGATCGTCCCCACAACCTCCATCATTGAAGACTTGCCGGCGTATGCCCACCCCTCAACAGACTTCAGCACCGGGCCGTGATGGGTGTAAAGGAACTCCCTTTCCACCTCGTAGAAAGATGTTCCCTTCCGGACCTTGATCTGAACACGGTGGGTCGTCATGCGCAGCTTTTCGCGCTCGTACACATACCTCCGGGAATTGGCCGGATCCAGTTTCTCTTCATAAAGATCAAAAATATCGGTGTCGTTCTGTGTCATCGACCAGGCGATCTGCTGGTTGTGACCCACGGCAATTACCGGCAGACCAAAGAACGTCGCCCCCGTCACATCCAGGCCTTCCCGACTCACAAGGTGCGCCTCGTAAAGACGAAACGGCATTGCCCAGGGCAGGTGCAGATCCATCACAAAAATGGGGCTCCCTGTCGAACTCCTTGTCTCCCCAACTACCCACTGGTTGGATCCCGCCAGTGCCGACAGGGCAGGCTCCATTCCTTTTTTCGACAGTTCAGAAGCACCTGTCCGTTCGGCAAACATCAGCATCAGCCAGCGCGAAAGCGCCACAACATCCGTTCCTGTGACCGGCTCCACCCACTGGGGCAAGACCTCTTCGTAAACATCTATATAATGATTAACACCATTCACGAACCCCCCGATAAGATCCCGGGTAGCTTCAGGAATCGTCCCGTATCGTTCACCTGCAACATCTTTGACCCGCCACAACAGCACGCGTGTATCGCTCTCCAGCGCTGATTCTCCGAGCACCTCCGAAAGACGGCCTGCAGCACCCCGATAACTCAGAAGCATGGGGATCAGGTGATCCTGTGCCTGCGCATACCCAAATCCGAACGCCACATCCGCATCGGTCTCCCCATAAATATGTGGGACGCCATACCCATCTCGAATGATATGGGCACGATTTGACGATGGCACGAACAACGAATCACCCAGTTCGACCAGCAAGGCATCCAGGGGTTGTTCAACCAGCAATGCAGCGAGACTGTCTGCCCTGGCTACGAGTGCAAGACTGTCCAGCTCCGTTTCCTGGGCAGATAAGGCAGATGCCGAACACAACAGCAGCAGGACAGCGGCCATAGCGATGTGTCGAAACTCCTTCACCAGCTACTCCCTGAAAAGATGATCTTCGACCGGCAGTGACACGGCCACGCCATTGGTCGCTGAAATCAGACCGGCTTCCATGATCTCTTGCGCATCCCGGGAAAGTACGGCATTTGTCAGACCGACGGGTTCCAAACCCTCCCTGAGACACTTCACGAAATATTCGGGCGCATTCCGTTCACCCACCGGCAGCGAGTCCAGACGAACGGACCTCCCATCCTTATTCCTGCGGGTATAAACAATCACACTGTCGCGCCCACAGAGAATGGTCCCCTCGGTACCATAGATGACCACATCGTGCGGCGGCTGATGGGGCACGGCCTCGGTCCACGTCATCTCAAGCCGGCACATCGCGTGGGGATACCGGAGCAGCATCGCACCATTGTCATCCACAGGCAGATGTGTTTTCAGCAACCGCCCCGCCATCCCGACTACCGTATTTGGGCTGCCCAGAAACCAGACACACATGCTGGAGCCATAGCCCCCATAGTCATTGAACGCGCCGGCCCCGTTCAGGTCCTTGTCGAACAGGAAGCCGCAAAAGTCATCCGAACAGCCCAGTTCATCCGGGCCGCAATGACCTCCGCGCCAGGTAATCTGCCAGACATCTCCAATTCTGCCCTCCTGCACAAGTCGGTAGGCTGTCTTCAAGCCTCTTTGCCAGGCCGTAGGCCAATTTACCATTACC
>CAVOEZ010000630.1:0-3286 GCA_963694355.1 Latescibacteria bacterium UBA2968
CTATCCTCACAAACCCTTACCCCGGACTTGTTTCCGCCCTCCCACCTTCGCGCCTTTCGCCTTCTGTAGGAGTCGGCTCCTGCCGGCGACTTCCACTGTGCCAGGATATCTCCTTTTTCGCTCCCCAGGACTGAGCCTTCGATACACCCTCCTTTGCAAAAACCCGCTTCGTAGGCCACTCAGGCGCACGGCCGTGATTTTTCCGGGTTCAACACGGTCTCTCGTACTCTCCCGACCACTTCTACGCTGTACCTGTCCGACCTCAATCCTACAATTCTACCGCCTGGCTCCTCTTGTACGGTTTATTCTGTGGCTTCCGAGGTGTGGTGTTGGGCCGTTCATCTGTGCATTCTGTGATCCTGCCTTCGCCAAGGCTTCCACCTTCGCTAAAGCTTCGGCGGACAAGACGGCGGACAGGCCCGCCTTTGCGCCTCCCTGCGCTTCTGTTTCTCCTCTCCCTGAATTTCCATTCCGATGCCTGCCTCCCAATCCCCAATTTCCTTTGGCAAACCCGCCTGCGAATGTTATCTTGCTCGGCCTCGGAACTTATCTGCTAACCTTCACCTGATTTGGAGACGTGCACCGGTGTGTGCGCCCGCTATTCAAGGACCCGATCACCTATGAATTCCTATGATATTACCTTTAAATCCTGCAACTCTGAAGTCTATCCGAAGCCGGTGACCGCTTTTGTGGTTGAGCCTTCGAAGATGGACAAACATACTGGCCTGATGCATTTCGCCCACGGGTGGGCAGGGAACAGACTGCAGTACAAGGACATGCAGGAAGAGTTCGCTGACCGATACAATTTTGTCAGTGTCGCGACAGAATATCGAATGAGCGGTTTCGATTTCGATCCGGTTGCGGGCAGAGGCGCGACGCTCCCGTATGACGTGAGCAATATGCAGGTGATCGACTGTCTGAATGCGGTGCGCACCGTGCTCGGTCTCTATCCCGATCTGAATCGGCGTCGGATGATCGATTTCGGCGGCAGTCAGGGTGGTCACGTTGCAATGTTGATGAGTGTGTTTGCGCCCGATACCTTCGCCCTGGCGATTTCTGCGTGCGGGATTTCTCACGTGACGGAGTACTGGATGGACCGGGCCGGTCGAACATTTGACGCGAATGAACTGGCGATTCGCAACACGGTGAAGCTCGCGCCCAGGGTGAAGTGCCCTGTTGTTCTGATGCACGGGACCGCTGACGAGGCGGTTGAGGATACGCACTGCCGAATGCTGGAGCAGGCGCTGCTGGATGCCGGTCAACAGGTGGTCGCTGGCTATTACGAGGGCGGAAATCACGCGCTGGGTCCTGTGACGAATCGTCGCGACGCCACAATAGAATTGGCTGACGATCTGCTTCGCGATTCGGTGAATGAAAAGCAGAACGATTTCGAAGCGGGAAGCGAAATTCGGATCCCTTGCGAAACGAAGCAGTTCGTGATCGACTGGTCCAAACCGGTCAACGCTGAGGATCTGGTCAGATGGGAGACGCTGTGAGTCTGGAGCTCGAGGAGCTGGTGGTGGCGGACGTCTTGGAGATGGTCGGATGGCACGAGTTTATGGAATCACTCGAGCTCCTCGTTGTTTAGCCGCCGGAACACGCGCTGGATCGTTACTTCAATTTCGAAGCATGGGTCACCAAATCTCTAATGGAAGGTAGCTGACAAGATGAATTGGAGTGGACTCCCACAGTGCTATGAGTTCGATACGGGTGAGATCATCGGCGGCATTCAGCCCTATATGAATTACCACGGCGTGTGCGGATTGATGCACAGGGACTATAAAGTGGAGCCGGTCCGACATTACAAGGCGTTCCTGAATGCAGAATACTATCTGCGCCCCGGATCCGGTATGAAGATGTACCCGCGAATTATGTCGCAGGCAAAGGAAATCACGCACGAATTGGTGGACGATTCGGTAATTCTGCGTTTCCCTGCCGAGCCGGATTTTGGATTGGAAATGGATCTGGCATATCGTGCTTCGGGTGATGCGGTGGACTGCGATATGGTGATTCGTCCGTCGATTGAAATTCCGAGATTTGAGATTTTTTTCGCTTCCTATGTCGTGGAGGCCTTCGACGAGACCTGGGTGCCGCTGGTTGGGGCGGACGGGTCGGAATCGTGGGTCAAGCTGAACAATCGAGTGGAACTCAACCGCACATTCGGCGTGGCCAGGGATTCGGACGCGATCGAGATGAAGGGAGACGGCCGCTACGGGGATCTCAGCAAGAATCTGCATCGGGACATAGAGGATCGCTTTTACAGTAAACCTATTTTGGTCGCAAGAAATTCGACCAATGGGTTCTCGATCATTTTTCTGCTGGATCCCAAGGTGACGACTTATCTCACGGGACAATATCACGGCTGGGACACAGCCCACGACTGGTGTTTTGGTGATGATCTCGTGCCTGGAAAGCAGCTGATTGCGCGTACGAGAATGGTTTATCGATGTCTTCCCGACTCGACTACGCTCTGTGAGGAAGTGGATCGGCTCTGGGAGGGGTTTTTAGGTGGCGAATGATTCCGGTTTGATGTAAGGTATTCATGTGTGTCAATACAACAGATGACGACAGGCTGATTTCAATAATTCAGGAGGAGTACCGATGCTCGCAATCGATGGTGGCAACAAGGTTCGCAATGATCCGTTTCCGAAGCGAAACCTTTTTGGAGAGGAAGAGAAGCAGGCGGCGCTGGCTCTGTTCGATGAGAGTATCGCGTCCGGAAACGCCTTCGGCTATGGGGGACTTGAAGAGCAGGCGTATGAACGCGACTTCGGTGATTTCATGGGTGGGGGGTATGCGGATCTGGTAAATTCGGGGACGACATCCCTTTATGTTGCACTCGGCGCACTCGAGCTGGACGTACCGGGTGAGGTCGTGGTGCCGCCAATTACAGATCCGGGTGGCGTGATGCCAGTCGCCCTGTTGAATCTGGTTCCGATGGTCGCGGATGCGGCCCCAGGGACGTTCAACGCGGGTGCGGAGCAGATCGAGGCCGTGCTGACCGAGCATACTAAGGCGATTATTGTCGCACATATTGCGGGCGAACCGGCGGACATGGATCCCATTCTGGAGCTCGCGAAAGGGCGTAACCTGCCGGTGATCGAAGATTGCGCCCAGGCGCACGGTGCAAAATACAAAGGGCGAACGGTCGGCTCGATGGGTACGATCGGTACGTTCTCTACGATGAGCGGAAAGCATCACGCCACGGGTTCTCAGGGCGGTGTCGTGTTCGCAAAGGATGAGGATCTGTACTGGCGAATCAAGCGATGTTCTGATCGTGGAAAGC
>CAVOEZ010000631.1:0-3283 GCA_963694355.1 Latescibacteria bacterium UBA2968
GTCAATGTTTCGTCACCTGTGGGTGTGAGTGTAACCGAACACCTCTCCTCGCCATATTCGAAGTCCAAACCCGGAGCATCTTCATCCCGGTAAGATAGGTTATCCGGTGCGTGAATCAGTCCCTCGAAAGGTCCAAAGTCCGGATCCGACTCACCCTGCGCGTGTTTCATCAGTGATGTATCCCCAACTGTGAAATTGCTCCAGAGCGGCTGGAGTTTCGTATTCCCTCCACCTATGATCAAACCCACCTTGTCGTGAAATACACTCACGAAATTCTGGCGATCCTGTCCCCATCTGTTCCCTGGAAGTTCACATACGAATGCAGACAGGCAACAGAACCAGGGCTTGCGCCTCACCGTCAGCGCCTCGTCTCCCATTTGATACACGTGGCGATCTCTGCCGGCGGCCGTCTCTTCGACCTCCCCCTCTTCACCATAAAGCAGCAGGTGAGCCGCGTAGTCTGGATTGAATTCTTCTCCGGCTGCCAGATGATGTCTGTGCTGTTGTGCAATATATCCTCTGCCAATCGCTGAAAACGTGAAGCCGCCGCCCCGCAGTCTCAGGCCTTCATGATACGGATTGCGCCCATCCACAGTCTCTACCGGACTCCCGTCAGGATACGTATAGTTGGCGTGATACCTGGAAGCGCGTTCGAGGGACTCCAGCACATCCTCATCCCGCGACATAGAATAGTAGACGCCCAGTGCCTCCGAATAAACAAAATTGTAGGCCACCACAGGCCCCTTGTGCTCCGGCCACCACCCGTGGGGAGACTGCTCCGCCACGACTTTAGCCATAAACTCCTTCGATTGCTGCTTCCACTCGTCTCTATCAAAGACCATTGCCGCGCAATAAAGACCCATTGAATGATGCGCAGGAATATTGTGTACATGACGCATCGCCTTTTCGGATATGCCTTCGTATCCAAGGAGAAGCCCCTCGTCCCACTTCTTTCTGGCGTCGTCCGGCATCGCCTTTCCAACGAGGTGATAGGCTCTTATCCACCGACTGTAGACCCACGGCTGGTAGATCTGTCCCCAGGTGGACTGGTCCTTCTTCCTGAAAATGACCATCCCATCCTCGTCCTGCTCCTCGATCATCGCATAACCACCACGAATGATGGCATCGAGCACCTCGTCACTGTGGTGATAGGCGCTTCCCTCCAGATGCCAGGCCACGGCCAGGGGGAACATCACATTCTGGTCTGTGGATATCCAGGGCTCTGTACCAAACTGACCGTTCTCTTTCTGTGAGCCGAGAATCTTTGGAATTCCCGCATCCAAAGACGCCAGCAACTCCGGTTCGGGTTTCCACACCTGTGCCATGCCTCATCCTCCCTGAATGTGATTGAGCCTTTCATATGCTCACTAAAAATGCTACTCCTTAATTCCTGCCCTGGCTGCCGCAAGCAGGACATCGGGATCCAGACGAACACTGTATTTCGGATGCACAAAATTGAACGTGATCAACCCGCCTGTGCCCACAATATATACTGCGGGCACAGGGAGCGCCCGTCGCCCCTTTGTCTGAAAGACAATACCGAAAGCATTGGATAAAGACAGATCCGCATCCGACAGGAGCGGAAAGGTCAAACCGTGCTTCTCGATCGTCCCCACCAGCTTTTCCGGCGGATCCGGACTGATGGCGAGCATCTGATATCCCATCTCCGACAGTTTACCGCTCAAACCCTGCAGCTGAACCAGATGCCTGTTGCAATGGGGTCACCAATATCCTCTGTAGAATACCAGGACCGCAGGTTTCTTCGAGATCGCCCTGGCCAGATCGAACGGATTGCCATCCGATGACTTCAGACTGGCGGTTGGCGCCTGAGTACCTACCATTCTGGGGTGCACATCTTCCGGCGCACCAGGATAAACCGGCGCCTTAGACGCTTTATTCTCCTCTGCCTGCGTCCCTGCAGCTCCAAACATCAGCAACAGAAAAACCAGACCCACCGTGTATCTGACGCCTGCACTTAACCTCATGAATTACTCCTTTTCGATGTCAGTGGAATCCCGTGCAAGACGCCCGCGACTGCCGACCGACAGTAAATGCACATCTAAAAATAATCCGTCGAATGATCCCGCGCCAGTAGATACTTTCCAGGCCGAGAAAATGCTCAGACGATATTGTGATAGGGACCTTGAGTTTCGTACCGTCCCGCATACTTTTCAACCATATCCAGATCCAGTTCGATCCCCAAACCGGGCCTATCAGGAACCTCCAGGTGACCTTTATCGAACATCAGAAGCCCCGGCCGGATCGTATCGTTCTCGAGCAACTGATGCATTACCTGGTGGCCATCGACCTGATTGTGAATGGTCGCCAGGACCTGCAAAGATGCGAGCGTCGTGATCCCCGTCTCTCCCATCACCCCGTGCCGGCAAATGGGAAGCCCGCCTGCCGATGCTACCGTGGCTACCTTCTTGAGTCCCAGAATCCCTCCGGCCTCATGGAGTCCAACCGTAATCACATCGGCTGCCCGCTGCTGGATCGCGCGAAGGGCTTCGAATTCGGTAAAACACCCCTGATCGATCGCGATTGGAATGGGAACGGCTTCCCGAATCCTGGCCATACCTTCCAGATTGGTCCAGTGAACGGGCTGTTCCGCAAAATCGATCCGGTAAGGAACCATTGCCTGAAGCGTATGAATCGCCTCACCAACCTGCCACGCCTGATTGGCATCCACCCGAATCTTCGCATCTTTACCCACCGCTTCCCTCACTGCCGCTACACAGGCCAGATCGCGCTCGTAGCCGAGGCCCACCTTCACATAAATCACCTCGAAACCCTCATCGTACCACCGCTTCGCGTCTCCCGCAAGCTTCCCGGGATCATTCCCCTGAAGGAATGCAAAACAGCTCGACCGCTTCTTGACCATACCGCCCAGCAGGCGGTGGACCGGCTGACCGCATGCCTTGCCTACAATGTCCCAAAGCGCCATCTCCACGCCAGCAACAGCCTGGTTGGCGAATCTGCGCATATCGTCCCACTTTCCCACCCGATAGAACCGATGCAGAAACGCCTCGATATCGAAAGGGCTATGCCCTTCGATCGCCCGGGCTGCCGCTTTGACCACCTCGACGATCGCCTCGGCAGAGCGGTCACCGCACGCCTCACCAATACCGGTGATCCCCTCATCCGTCTCCACCTCAACCAGAACACAGTTCACACCCTCGCCAACGCCCTGACTGTAGTAGTACGGCTCATTGTTCGGAATGGCCAGTACCCTGGTCTTCACCTTCGTCACCTTCATCATCTGCTCCCAGTCAGGACCTGGTCA
>CAVOEZ010000632.1:0-3282 GCA_963694355.1 Latescibacteria bacterium UBA2968
TGTGTTCGCATTCCCGGGTCTCCCGATGACGCTCTGGGTTGCGGTGATGTTTTGTGGCGCTTTTCAAGACACAGAACGTTTGAAGCAGGCGGGATTTGTGATTGTGAGCGCGGCTCTGGTTCACACCGGTCTGTGGGTGGGTGTAAACGCACGGATGGGCAGAGCGGAGGCCAGATACTCCGATGTGATGACAAGAGGATTTCTTTCGGGAAATGCCAGATCATACGGATGGGAGACCTATGCGATTTATCAGAGGGAATCCGGCAAGAACGAGGAGGCGATACACGCATACGATCGTGCCATCGAGGCGAGTCCGGACAATCCAAGACACTGGATCGCATTGGGGAACCGGTATCTGGAGCTGGACCGATTTCAAGACGCGATCGATGCACTGAAGAAGGGGTTCGAGTTGGCCCCTGCGTATTCCGAGACCTATGCCAAGAATCTGGCCAACGCGCACGGGAGTCTGGGCAATGTCTACTATCGTTTAGGAAAGTTTCAGGAAGCCATTGCGCAATACACCCTGTCGGTGAAGACGAATCCCGAACACGTGGATATGCTGTTCAACCTGGGTGTGGCCTATTCGGAATCGGGAGATTACGTTTCCGCGATTCGCAACTACAAGAAGGTGGTGTCTTTGAGTCCCGGGTATGGTCTCGCCTATTTGAACATGGGCAATTCCTACAGTGATCTGAAGGATGTTCCCAATGCGGTTGTCCAATATCAGAAGGCGCTCGAGATCGATCCTGAATATACGAATGCGCATTACAACCTGGCACTGGCGTATCTGGAATTGGGGGATGCGAAGAAGGCCAGGGACGGGTTCCTGAAGGTGCTGGATCTGGACGACGATTACCAAAAGGCCGAGGCGATCCAGACCTGGCTGGCGCAACATCCAAAATAAGTGAAGAGGTTTCGTGAACAGAAATCGCGTGTATTTCATATCGGATGTCCATCTGGGCGTTAAGGGAGAGGTCCGGGATTCCCGGTTGCAGGAGGATTCTCTGATCGGATTTCTCCGCAGCATTCGAGACGATGCGGAAGTCCTCTATATTGTTGGCGATCTGTTCGATTTCTGGTTCGAGTATCGCTCAGTTGTGCCCTCCTGCGGCGGGAGGGTTTTGTTTGAATTGCACGGGTTGGTGGAGTCAGGGGTTCGGGTGGTATATCTTCCCGGCAATCACGATGTGTGGCTGGGTCCCTATCTTGAGCGGGAAGTAGGGGTCGAATTGCCCGGTGGACCTTTGACGGTGCACCATCAGGGGTTAACGATTTTTCTGGCCCACGGGGATGAATTTCGAAAAGACTGGAAGTTCCGGTTCAGCCGACTGGTGCTGAAGAGTGCCTTCTGTATCGGATTGTTCAGACTGCTCCATCCCGACATTGGGGCGTGGCTGGCCAGAAGCACATCGCAGATTTCGGAGTATCGGGCGCAGACTCAAACAAGCCGAAACCGAAACGTGCTGATGTCCGGTGCAAGAGAGCAGATCAGGAAGGGCGCCGATGTGGTGATTTGCGGTCACTATCACTACCTCCTTCAGGAACCTGTGGGTCATGGCCAGCTGATCGTTTTAGGCGATTGGGTTTCCCAGGACAGTTTTGCGGTGCTGGAGAATGGGGTGATCGCGCTCAAACAGTGGGAGCCGTCATGATTCTCAGCATTGACCAGGGTACGACCGGCACAACTGTTCTGGTGATCGACCGGGAGGGTCGTATCAGGGGAAGAGGGTATTCTGAGTTCTCGCAGATTTATCCTGAACCGGGGTGGGTATCGCACGATGCGAACGAGATCTGGGATACCACATTACAGGTGACGAAATTGGCCCTGAAGGATGCCGATATCCGCTCAGGAGATCTGGCAGGAATCGGGATTACGAATCAACGGGAAACGGTCGTGGTGTGGGACCGAAGTACGGGCGAGCCTTTGCATGATGCGATCGTGTGGCAATGCCGACGTACGGCGAATCTCTGTCAAGATTTCAAGAGGAATGGTCTCGAGCCTCTGGTAAAAGCGAGAACGGGATTGGTACTGGATCCTTACTTTTCCGCAACAAAAATAGTGTGGCTGTTGCAGGAGGTCGAAGGGCTCAGGGGTCGCGCAGAGCATGGCGATATTTGCTTTGGTACGATCGACAGTTTTCTTCTGTGGAAGCTCACAGGAGGAGCAGTTTTTGCCACCGACCCCACCAACGCTTCGCGGACGATGTGCTATGATATTCACCGGCAGATCTGGGACAAAGAACTGCTGGAGGCGTTCGATATTCCTGAGGGCGTGCTCCCCGAGGTTCTTCCATCGGCTGGAACATTCGGCGTGACGGTTATGCACGGAGATACTCTCGGATCCGGTATACCTGTCGCGGGAATCGCCGGCGATCAACAGGCCGCACTCTTCGGACAGGGTGGTGTTTCGGCCGGAAAGGTGAAGAATACCTATGGGACAGGATGTTTTGCTCTGTTTCAAACCGGTCAGAAACAGGTGGCGTCCCAGAATGGTTTGTTGACGACGCTTGCGTGCAATGCGGAAGGCCGGGTGAGCTATGCCCTGGAGGGATCCGTGTTCAGCGCCGGGTCGGCGGTTCAGTGGCTGAGGGACGGACTTGGTGTGATCGAGCGGGCCCAGGAGACGGAAGATCTGGCCAATTCAGTGGAGGACACAGGGGGTGTTCATCTGGTGCCCGCTTTTACGGGACTCGGCGCACCACACTGGGACCCGAACGCGCGAGGTGCGATGCTGGGAATTACGAGAGGAACGACGCGCGCACACGTGGCGCGCGCAGCTCTCGAGGCGATCGCGTTCCAGACCGCAGACCTTGTGGATGCTATGGTTCGGGATGCGAAACAGCCGGTAGACGAGTTGCGGGTTGACGGTGGCGCTTCGGCAAACAATTTCCTGATGCAGTTCCAGGCGGACATTCTGGACGTTCTGGTGATTCGCCCTAGACATACGGAGACGACCGCCCTGGGTGCAGCGATGCTGGCGGGACTTGCCACAGGATTCTGGGCTGGATCTGAAGCGCTGAGGGATCTGAATCCCGCCGATCGCGTTTATGAACCAGGCATGAAACAGAGCGATCGAGACCGTCTCCTGGAAACCTGGCACCACGCAGTCGAGTCGACAAAGAGGCATGGATCAGATTGAAATTGCTTGACATTCAATAGTACGGTTGTCATACTGTGTCGACTTTGGATAGGACGGAAGGGAAGGGGAGTCAGTTAGGCCGATCGAACAACAAGCCGCGCTGCCGGAGGTGGGATACTCGGGGGTGCGGATTTTTTTTTAAA
>CAVOEZ010000633.1:0-3270 GCA_963694355.1 Latescibacteria bacterium UBA2968
GGTGAATTTGATGGCATTGCTAAGCAGGTTTATCAGGATCTGTTTCAGACGCAAACCATCGATATTTGCCTGAGGAAGATCATCAGGGATTTCGCAGGTTAAGCTCACGTCCGTTCCGACCAATGGGCTCACTGTCGCACAGCACGATTTGATCAGGTGCTTGACATCGATGGGAGCTGGATTGATATCCATTCGACCGGCCTCGATCTTGGACAGATCCAGGATATCGTTGATCAGGTGTAAGAGGTGATCTGAGCTTTCGCGAATCTTCTCAAGGTTGTCCTTTTGGCGTTCAGGCAGAATCGCAGCCGCTTGTCGGAGTACAATTCTGGCAAAACCTACGATGGCATTCACGGGAGTGCGCAGTTCGTGCGACATACTGGCCAGGAAACGGGACTTTCTTTCGGCCTCTTCACGAATCTGTCGATTTGCGGCTGACAGCTCATGATTGGATTTATCGAGTGCACGGGTGAGGTGGTCGATTTTGAGATGCGTGCGAATGCGGACAATGACTTCATCGTTCTTGAAAGGCTTGACGATGTAATCAACACCACCCGTTCGGAAGCCTTCCACGACGGAAATGGTCTCGGCCTCGGCGGTTACGAAAATTACCGGAATGTCCCGGGTGTTTGGATCGGCTTTGAGACGGGCACACGTTTCGAATCCGTTGATGCCGGGCATCTGTACGTCCAGAAGAATGAGATCCGGATGGGCGTTGCCTGCGATCTTTAGTGCACCTTCTCCATTGGTTGCAATCAGGATGTGGTAGCCTTCGGGTTCGATGGCCTGACGCAAGAGCTTGAGATTCTCAGGTGTATCGTCTACGATGAGGATTTTGGCGCCGGCCAGGTTGATCTGGTAGTTGCTCATGGTTCAGGGCTCCGATTTCCTAAAAGCCGTTCCGGCTAAAGAGGGTGAATTGTATTGGCACGGTCATCCAAACTTGTACAGGATGTTTGTTTTGCTTTCCTGGTGTAAAGACAAACTGAGAGACCGCAGCCAAGGCTGACTTGTGAAAGATGTCCGGGCCTTTGAGAATCGTTGCTTGCCCTACTCTACCGTCTTTTCTCACGAGAAGGCTTGTGTAGACGGTGCCTTCCAAATCGGCTTTTCTTGCCAGCGGCGGATACGTTAGAGCAACTTGCTCGACCAATTCCGGTTTTTCTTCGACCTTCCAGAAGGCCAGGGCTTCCTCTTCCTCAGGGGGCGTCAGGATTCGATTCTCGGAATGCGCAGGCAGATCGATGAGGACCGCGTTGAGGTCCAGGTCTGTTATTTCTATGGTGATGTCCTCGGGGACGTCTTCATCATCCACTGCGAGAGGAACACTGGGGCGTGGTGCTGGGGGCGGACGACGACGCTGGGTGGTCTCCGGGATGTCTTCGATCTGAATGATTACCGGAGGCGCGACTTTTTGAACTGCATCAAAGAGGTGGTCGGGAAGAATCACGAAGGCTACGAGGATGGCGGAGAGAGATGTGGCGCAGCACCCGATCAGTCGACGCAGGTATCCGGGCTTCAGGTCGAATTCCGGATTCTTCTCACGAGTTCCAACACGGAAGCCGGTGGGTCGATCGTCCAGCAGGCGCTGGAGGCGATCGTGGCGCGCCCTAATGCTGGCCAATTGGGCGAGGAGTGAGTGGGAGAAATGTAGGTGGATCAGGCGCATTCTGGATCACCCGGATTTATTTTTCGGAGGAAACCAGCGGCAGATTTGAAAGTAATCTTATGCGAACCGTAAGATGGTATTGAAAATGCTCTTGTCCAAGAGAGACAAGTGTTGCTCTGTGGAACATCTTTTGCAAGTCCTGTGCCAGATGAGAATATATACACCTAAATAATGTAATAATAATATGTTAGGTCTAAATTAATATAGTTGGTTCAACTACCATTCGATGTCATTACATTTATGTAAAATGGTTCACAAAAGCGTAACGATCTTTACCGAGGCTTCAAGTAATCACCAGGGAGAGAACGAGGCCGTAAGAACACCAATTCCACGGTGGTTTTAGCTCAGAATTCTGTTATTCCCGACGCGAGGAAAATTGCTGGTGTGCTTTGGTCAATGGACCTACCTCAACCGGGGGGAATGAGGACAGACCTGCGGATCGATCTTCGCAGCGTACACAAATTCGTCCTCAATTCAAGCATCCGACACTCAGTTGAGACCTGAGAGAACTCAAAGGGTTCGTTCCAATTGACCTCAAAACCCTTGACACTAATTGGCACCTATGTTATCTTTGACTCGCTGCCGGAGTGACGTCCGGCATGTTTCAATTAGCAGTGACGCGGGGTAGTAGCTCAGCTTTGGTTAGAGTGTCGGCCTGTCACGCCGAAGGTCGCGGGTTCGAGCCCCGTCTACCCCGCCATTTTACCCGCAAAATTACGCGACTACACGAAGCCCTTCCCGACAGCCCTTCACATCACACGAAGGGTCACGAAGCCCAGCCGCTTCCCCACGGAAGGGTTTTCTGTTATGTGTTGGCAAGGCCCGACTCGAAATGAGTTGGGCTTTTTGGTGTTGGTAGGAAGAAAGTCCGAGGTCCGAAGTCCGATGGAAAGTCAGAATCGGTTTGGGTAGGATAGTTGCCGGTCGTCAGTGGAGAGGGTAAGATCAAGGTCAGAATCGGATAGCCTCGATTCTCGACCCGGACCTTCGGTCCTGCTCGAACGTACGGGGTTATTCGAGAAAAAGGCAGGTCTAAGGCAAAGAGGCAAATTCTTAGACAATCAGGGAGTGTGCATGTCGGTTGAGCGGATATACAGGCGCATGGTTAAGTCAGAGCCCTTTGTGGAACTGGCAAGAAGGATTGGGGAGGGAGAGAAGGAGATTCCCATTCGTGGATTGCCCGGCTCCCTGTCTGCTATGGCTGTTGCTTTTGTTGGTGAACAGGTGCCCGGCACTTTGCTGGTGGTGACGGTGACCGAGGAGCGTGCGGAAGAACTTCGAGACGACCTGGAGCGGGTGATCGATTCGGATCGGGTTGGAATCTTTCCTATGTGGGGGGGATCGGCGTATGATGGGAGGTCGCCCCATCTGGATGTGATGGGACTGCGTCTGGAAGCACTTGACCAGATGCAGCAAGAACGGGGTGGTATCATTGTGGCGCCCATAGAGGCGTTGATGAGTTTTACCATTCCACCCGACCTATTCGAGCTGTCTGTTCAGGAACTTAAGGTGGGTGAAGAGGCGAGTCTCGACACGCTGATGGATCATCTCGTAGACATTGGATACGAACGTGTAAATCAGGTGATCGGGATGGGGCAGTT
>CAVOEZ010000634.1:0-3270 GCA_963694355.1 Latescibacteria bacterium UBA2968
GAAGTCCATTGTCATTGGAAAAATGAGCCTGGACCTCCTCCATCATATCGATCTGGATCTTCGGGTAATGACCGGAATACAACACCAGAACCTCGATGCCCGCCGTTTCGAACTGAGTGGCGATATCGATCAGGTGAGCCGCACACGACCGGTCTGTATAGATATTTCCCCACTCTCCCGTAAATTTGGCTGTCCGTTCTTCCGTAAGCGCGTGCACACCTGAATAATGATGGGGTGGGAACACCACCCCACCCAGGGCTTGTGCCAGAATTGTACACACACCATACGCCTTGATCACATCCAGACCCATCGGCAGATGATCGCCATGCCGCTCGAGGCATCCTATTGGAAGATAACCCAGACGGGACGATTTGATCGCCTGGGAGGCCTCCCTCCCGTGCATATATTCGTATCTCACTTCTCTCGTGAAATCGATATTCATCCCTTCCTCCAAACCGTTGTCATTGACGGTGCATCAAACGGGTAAATCTGCCAAGAAGCCACATCAGAAAAAGTCCGTTCACTACCAGACCACCAGCAAAATAAAGGATATAACTCTCACCTTCCACCGCGAGCCAGGTCATCTTCATAGGCCAGTATGGCGGCAGAACCCCTGCAAGCAGCTGCCAGTTACCCGGATAAAAAAACGCCAGAGCTGGAATCATATTGAAAGCACTCAGAATCTTCATCAACGCGAATCCGGTCACCTTGTTCTCTGCAAAGGATGCCAGAAACAGCGCGGTGATGGGCCCGATGAAGGAGGCAGGCAGGATGATCCAGACCAGGTCCCAGATGCCCAGAGAAACGAGATCGACAATCTGGTAACCTACAAGTGTTACGACGAATCCCAATGCGAGGGGTACCAGAATACGATAGCCCAGATAACGGTTAAGCGAAAGGGGCGTCACCATCAGCGCGGAGATCACCCGATCATCCCGGTCATCCAGCAGCAGAAATCCGATGATGGTGCCCACCATCGACGGCGCCGTCATAATGTAGAAACTTGCGAGCAAACCGTAGTATGGTGTCAGATCGAAATCGAACTTCGTCGACAACCAGATAGACAGAGGCGGAATACCGAACCTGTAAAGAAGGGCGATCACGATTGGCATGGACACCATCCAGGCCAGAAGCGTGTCACGTGAGATATTCTTCATATCCACACGCCCCATCGATCTGTAAGTACCCACAAAGCTCACGTCACATCCCTCTTTTCCATACTACACATGAATTTGCCGAACCAGATACGCTTCGTATCGCTTCCTGGCGACCACAAAGCAAACCACTACCCAGAAAAGTCCACCGACCGCACCGTATACAAGATGGCCCGATGAGACAGGCTGATAGGCGGCTCGCATCAGAACAAGCGCGGGTTCAACCGGATGGATGTAGAACAGGGACTGGGATAGTCCACCAAAGTGTTCCACCAGAGGAAGCAGAAGCAAGGTCACATAAATAACGGATGGCATCAAAAACGCATTGATCGAATCGTATGGAAGGACCAGAATGAATCCGATCAAAGTGTAAACCACGCCGAGCTGAATTCCTCCGAGAAACAGCAGTCCCCAGTTGCACTCACCACCCAGAATGATCACCACGACAAGCGCGGTCTCAACGGTTGCGAGGAAGGTCAGTGATAGAACTCTGGAAAGCAGGTATTCGAAATCACGCAGAGGAGAAGTCGCCAGCGCCGTGTGGATTCCTTCAGCACGTTCAAGGAGCACGAGAGCGGCAATGAAATAGAACGTCGTCGTGTTCAGGTTGATCACAAAGAAGGCGGGTAGTGCAAGTGCGCCATCCGACTGACCAATCGCTGGGAAAAGACTGAAAATACCTGCCCAGAACGCGACGATGAAAACACTTACCCCGTAGAACTTGTACCGATACTGAAGTGTAACATCCCAACGCAGGACACTCAGGAAACGGGTCACGACAGGGACCTCCCGGTCACCTGAATGAAAATATCCTCCAGCGTGGTCTCCTGTGTATGGATAGTCTGAATGGCATCGCTGCGGATGGCTCCAAGAAAGTCAGCGTTGTCCGCAAGCGCGCCGAGCGGGAATTCCAGGGATGTCAGTTTCCCATCTTCGACAAGCTCTACCCGAACGGACCTCTTGCCGTGCACCAACTTCAGCTTCCTGGGTGCGTCGATCAGCTCCAGACCTCCATCTACGATGAACCCGACCCGGTCGCACAATTCGTCTGCCACGGCCATATCGTGTGTTGTCAGGAAAACCGTGGTACCGGCCTCCTGATGCCGTCTGATCAATTCCCGTATTATTCGACTGGTCACTGGATCGAGTCCCGCCGTAGGTTCATCGAGAAACAGCAGATCCGGTCTGTTCACCAGCGCCCTCGCGATATTCAACCGTCCTCTCATCCCTTTCGAAAACTGTCCAACGCGCTTGTCTCCATCCTCCCCCAAACCCACCTGCTGCAGCAGGAACAGGGGATCCTCTGTTTCTCCCGAATAAAGGCCAGCGAAATACTGCAGATTCTCGAGTGCGGTCAGTTTGAGATAGTGGTTGGGAAACTCGAAGGACACTCCGATTCGCTCATACAGCGAATTGTCCCAGGTCGACAGATCTCGTCCACACAACTGAACGGTGCCCTTGTAGTCACGAAGCAATCCGATAAGGATCTTTTGAGTCGTACTCTTTCCGGCTCCACTCGGACCCAGGAATCCGAAGATCTCACCATCCGCCACTTTGAAACTGATCGACCGCACGGCGGGTGAATCTGATTGGGGATATGAAAATGAAAGCTTGTCAACCTCGATCATAATCGCGTCTCTCGAAACTTCCTGTTGGCTTCATTCCTGTTCGTTCTTCAGATCCTCTTCCACCCGCAACACCACGCAAGTGATATCATCCTTTTGGGGTTCCTCCCCGCAGAAATTCTTCACTTTGTCAATCAACCTGTCTACGAGCGCCTCTGCATCCAGTCCATCGCGACACCCCTGCCTGATCGTCTCTGCCGTTCGGTCGAAACCGAAACAGTCCTCTCTGGAATTAGCCGATTCCATAATCCCGTCGGAGCAGAATACAATCCGATCGCCAGGTTCCAGCTGCACCTCCATCACGGAGAATTCGGTATCTAGCCGAATGCCAAGCGGAAAGGCTACGACCTCCAGTTCCTGCACATCTCGCGTCGCCGACCGGTAGTGATATGGGAATGGGATTCCCGCATTTGTAATTTTGAAGGCACCGGTTTTCGTATTCAATTCACCCAGCGCGAAGCAGACGAAAGTTCGCTTCCCCAACCTGTTGT
>CAVOEZ010000635.1:0-3267 GCA_963694355.1 Latescibacteria bacterium UBA2968
TATTTCGTCTGCTTCACCATCCTTCCCAAAACTTTCAGGGCCTCGAACAGATAGGCCTCGAGTTTCGAAAGAGCCCTTCCCTCGATGTCCTCCTCATCACCCAGGAAGAGGTCGGAGGACTGTGGAACAATGTGCCAGAAAAAATGCCTACCTTGTCACCTGGACAATGGATGGAATTCGCGTTTCATCCGCTCGCCCAGCACGCCCAGGAGGAAGGCATATCCCTTGATGTGAATGAACTCATCATCAAACAGAACCTCATACGCTATTACCACGCCATACCAAAACGATTCGAAATCATGGATCGCATTCATACAAAAGAAAAGGTGACCGATGTGGAACCCCACGACAGGGGCTTTCTCTTGACCTGTCGTGACGTTGGAACGGAAACCACCCGCAGATACACCTGCAAATACCTGATCTATGCTGTGGGACAGAGGTGCATCTTGAGAACCCTCGACGTCCCGGGTGAAGACCTCCCATGCGTGTCGAGCAAGTACGACAATCCCGCCGAATTCCCGGGCAAACGGGTACTTGTGGTGGGAGGCGGCCGCTCTGCGGATTGGGCGGCCACGGAACTTCACGACGCAGACAAGCAGGTTACCTATGTCATGAGGCAGAACCGCGAACATCACTGGCGTCTCATTTCCGACAGCCGCCAGGGACTACCCTACTACACACGAATCGCAGAGATCATGGAATCACGCTCGGATCGGTTCGACACACGGTATCAATCGAAGGTGTCTCGTATTGAACAATCTTCCGGGGGCGCGATAGTAACACTCAATTGTGCAGACCGGGAGGAAAAGGTGGAGGTCGATCACGTCCTGCTGCTCTTAGGTGGCATTGCCGACTATTCTCTATTCAGCGGATTCGGAGAACTACCCCTGATCGAGAAGCATGACAGCTACCGATTTCAGGTGCACCAACTCCCGATCCATCCTCACAACTATGAGTCCACCACGATACCCAACCTCTATCCAGGAGGCTACCTGGCCCAAGGGATCGGTCTCGTGGTTATCGCAATGCATGGGACGACCTATGCCATTGCCGGAGATATCCTCCAAAAGGAAGGCTTGCTGAGCTGATTCGCATCCATTATTGGACCTTCCCCTCCGCAGATCGAATAAAATACATAGTAAGGATTCTCAATGCGATGCCAGTCTTGCGCCAAGACCTGTCATTGTTGACACCCTCCGGAAACTGAGGCATCGTTAACTTGATAGTTATCACGGCTTTTATTCAGCGACACCCGCTTTAGATTTCCGTGGACATATCAAGCCGTTTAACCTATCTCAGAACCTGTGGACAACGAGAGGCATATATGGATTGGGAGATCAAAAAACGAGGTCGCGTAACTTATTACCGGAAGAACATTAACACGGTCTTTTCCGATCTCGTTGTGGAAGAACTGGAAAACGGTGACCTCAAGATCCGGTTTGTAGGTATGACCGGTGCCCTGGCCGCCACGAGTGAACTGGGCCTGGACAACGTGGCGAAGATGGACCCGGAGCTCGAGATACCGAGAGTCTTCGACACCTGGCAGATGTATGTCAAGGCAGCCGGCATCTGTGAGTCCCTCGCCGATCTCGACTTCCTCGAGGTCCACTCCTTCGGCGCTGCACCGAAGGCGCCAGATCCCCGTGTGGATCCGGAAGGCTATCTCGAAGAGAAGAAACGCATCAGAAAGGCCTATAACCAGGCCTATTCCCGGTACTGGCAGGAGCGAATGCCGCAAAACGGTTTGCCGGCGCGTTTCACGGTGTATCTTGAGGAACTGCCCGACTCGGAGGCCAGCTACGAACTGTGTGCAACCGCTCTCTATCAGGTCAACAGCTGAGTGACGCTCGTCAAGATTCGAAAATTCAAGAGGATTTCAGAACATGCCAAACCCTTTGACCATACAGGATGTTCAGACCATATTGACACAACCCGCCGGATCACGCCTCATCGTCGTCAAGATAATCACTTCCGAACCCGGATTGTACGGATTGGGATGCGCCACATTTACACAGCGTTTTCATGCCGTTCCTGTAGCGGTTGAAAAGCATTTGAAGCCCTTTCTGATGGGTCGAGATGTCGACCGCATCGAGGACATCTGGCAAATGTCCATGGTCAACTCCTACTGGCGCAATGGTCCTGTTCTGAACAATGCGATTTCTGGCGTGGATATGGCCCTGTGGGACATCAAGGGTAAACGGGCGGGAATGCCGGTTTACCAGCTACTCGGTGGCAAATGCAGGGAGGCTGCCGCGTGTTATGCCCATGCGGATGGAAGGGACAAAACCGAAGTTCTGGAGAATGTGAACAGATTCCGGGAAGAGGGATACAGGCATATTCGAGTACAAATGGGTGGGTATGGTGGGAAGACTGCCGAACGGTCCAAACCCGATGGCGCCATGCACGGTGCATACTATGATCCGCGAGAATACTGCAGAAACATGCTGGACATGATGGAGTTCATACGTACTGAGGCAGGTGAGGAAGTGGAATTGTTGCACGATATACATGAAAGGCTCAAACCAATTGATGCTGTACAGTTCGCAAAGGATGTTGAACGATTCCACCTGTTCTTCCTCGAAGATCCGCTTGCACCCGAAGATCTGGAGTGGTTCAATAACATCAGACAGCAGTGCGCCACACCTATTGCAATGGGTGAACTATTCAATCACCCCCGGGAGTGGACGCCACTCATTCAGGATCGTCTGATCGATTTTGTCAGAATGCACATCAGTCAAATGGGCGGTCTGACACCGGCTCGAAATGTTGCAGCCTTCGCGAACATGTACGGAATTCGTACAGCATGGCACGGTCCGGGAGATGTGTCCCCGGTCGGTCACGCGGCCAATCTGCATCTCGACCTGTGGGCGCCGAATTTCGGAGTTCAGGAATGGTGTCGCTTGAATGATCTCGTTTATGAGATGTTCCCGGGGACTCCTGAGGTAAGAAACGGATATATGTATCCGAACGAGAACCCGGGGTTTGGAATCGACATCGATGAAGACCTCGCAGCAAAGTATCCATGTCAGGATGAAGTTATCCAGTGGACACAGACCCGCACACCGGATGGATCACCGGCACGACCGTAAACATCTGCGGAAGGAGTTCAGAATTGAAATTGAATGACTCGGAACGCATTACGGAATTAACTCCTGAATATCAGGATGACAGATTCGAAGACGGGCGCCCGCGAGTCCCGGACGACATTTTGAGAAGGATGAAAAAGGTGACCACCGAAGAAGCGTGGGGCGTGCTTCATCAAAATGG
>CAVOEZ010000636.1:0-3266 GCA_963694355.1 Latescibacteria bacterium UBA2968
TCCTTTCCGAAGCTGCTGACCCATACCGTTTCTCCCGGGGCCAGGACGATCTCGGCGGGTTCCGGTTCAGAGACCTCGAGGTGCTTCACAATATCCTGCCTTGCGGCGTCCAGTCCGGCGTGCGCCGTTTTGATGGATGCCCTGTCGGCCTTGTTTTCCCTGAGTTCACGCACGGTCCGCTCAACCAGGGCATTTGCATCCGACAGGATCCGCTGAGCTTCCTGTCTGGCGCCGTGCTTCAGTTCGTGCTCCCGGCGATTCACGTCATCTACCCTCGCCTCGTAATCAGTTTTCAGCGCTTCCATTTCCAGGCGGTTCTTTTCCGCCAGCTCCAGCTCCTCTGTATATCTCTGATACGTTTCATCGAGTTCGGCAATCAGTGATTCTACCCGACCGACCTCACTGCCGGCGATTTCTTCTGCCGTATCGATAATGTCACCCGGCATGTTCAGCCGTCGGGCAATTTCGAAGGCATAGCTGCTGCCGGGTATGTTCAGCCGAAGCTGGAAGGTGGGCTGGAGCGTAGCGGCGTCAAAGGCCATTGAACCATTCGAAATGCCTGGCGTGCTGTGTGCGAATGCCTTGAGCGCTCCGTGGTGTGTGGTGGCCACGGTGCGGCAGCCACGGCCCGTGAGCTCTTGCAATAGTGCCATTGCGAGCGCGGACCCCTGGTCGGGATCCGTACTGGAACCGATCTCGTCGAGCAGCACAAGGGCATTCCGGTGCGCGCCTCTGCAGATGTCCACCAGGTTGCTCACGTGAGAAGAGAATGTGCTCAAGTCGTTTTCGATGGACTGGGCATCGCCGATATCTGCAAAAATTCCATGAAAAACAGGCAGCTGAGATTTGGGTTGCACGGGAACGGGCAGGCCCGATTGGGCCATCAGGGCAAGAAGGCCCAGTGTTTTGAGGGCCACGGTTTTTCCGCCCGCATTCGGCCCGGTCAGGATGAGCGTCCAGGAGGATTCGTCGCCGAGTTTGAGATCCAGCGGTACCACCGATCCAGATTCGGCTTCATCTAGCATTCGCTGGACCAGGAGCGGATGCCTCGCTCCTTTCAGGAGGACGAACCCTTCTTCATTGAAATCGGGTTCGGCAGCATCCAGATTTCTACAGTATGCGGCCCTGGCGTAGAGGGAATCGAAACTGCACAGCAGGCGAAGGTTGTGGTCGAGCTGCTGGCTCGTTTGTGCAACCGACTCGGAAAGCTGTCGCAGAATACGCTTGATTTCCTGCTGCTCGGCGAGTTCCAGCTGTTTGAGTTTGTTGTTCAATTCCACCGCAGCCATAGGTTCCATGAACAGGGTGGCACCGCTGGAGGACTGGTCGTGTATAAGTCCATTCATCCGGCTTTTCTGATTTTCCCGGATGGGGATGACATAGCGGCCTCCACGCAGGGTCACCAGTCTGTCCTGCACCACATCATCCGGCAGTTTTGCCAGAATGCTCTCCACACGTTCACGAATGGATGCTTTGGTCTGATCGATGCTCCGGCGGATCTGCCGCAGTTCCGGGCTTGCCGAGTCTTTCACGGATTCGGTAGCCGGATCCAGTGCTTTCTGGAAGGCCTCTTCGAGCCACGGTTCTTCACTCAATCCGGAGATGATCAACCAGAGTTTCGGATATTTCTCTTTTCTCTTTTTGAGATAGGTCAGCAGGCGCCTGGACTCCTGAAGGACCAGTCCGATTTCCAGGAGTTCGCCAATGGTGAGCACGGTGCCTGGAACCGTACTGGCCTGAAGCGAAGACCGGATATCTGGTATTGAGCCAACACTCATGGGATCGTCAAAAGCGATCAGGTCCATGGTTTCGAGAACCGGCCCCATACGCGTTTGGATCAGTTGGAGATCGTCGACCGGCAGCAGTGTCTGGATCTCCCCACGTCCGATGTCGGAGACGGCGCGTGCCGAGATCTGGGACAGGACTTTATCGAATTCCAGGGTAATAAGCGTTTTGGGAGAAATGTCCATATGATTCCGGTGATTGCTGACTGAATGCTGGTAAAGCAAACGCATAACGTCGCAGATGCAGTCATAGGACATTATGCGCGGGTATGGTGTTTCGGGAATTTCGTTCTGGTCCTCAGAATCACTATTCCTGTTTCTTCAGTTTGTTTCTGGACTGTTGCATCAATTCATCGAGTTTGGCTTTGGCCTCTTCTGCTTTCCTGTTGGCGTCATCCACAAATTCGGGTGTGTCTGTGCCTCCGGGTACGAGCTTGTTGTAGAGTTCCGACCCTCTTGGATATATCATTTGAATCACATCCATCAGTGCGATGGCCGACTGCTGAACAGGCTGAACGAGGGCAGAGTTGTCAATATAGCCAGGTAGGGTGCTGTGAGGGGGATAGGCCCGTATGAGGATGGTTGCAAGACCCAGAATGAGCAGGGCCTGAGCCAGGCCGAATGCCGCTCCGCCAATGGCGTTGATTGCACCAAGTGGCGTGGCCTGGAGGACCGTGTGGAGAATTCTGCCCGCCACATAGCAGATTCCCATGGTGATGACGAATACCAGGAGAAATCCGATCAGGGTGGCGCCCGCTCCGACTTCGGTATTCTCCCCGGCGATCCTTGCGGCCGCCGTACCTCCGTAACTCAGGGAGAAACCGTAGGCAAGAACAAGGCTGACCAGGCCAACGAGGCTGCGTACCAAACCAATGCGCCAGCCTTTAAAGGTGAGCCACGACAGGACGATCAAGAGTATAAGGTCCAGAAAATTCATAATGAAGTCGCTCCCTTCTGATAGTCTCTGCGTGATTTCGCCAGTTTATCAAGATAAAACAATAGCCGCACCAGTTTTAAAAGGTGCGGCTATTACGAAACGTTACATTTCATGGGCAACCAGATGCAGTTACTGGTTAAATTTATGTTCGAATTTTAACCGTTTCCGCTTCGCAGCAGCGATTTTTCGCTTCCGCCGCTCACTTGGTTTCTCGAAATGTTGGTGTTTTTTCATCTCTGTCATTATGCCTGCCTTCTCGCAGGTCTTTTTGAACCGCTTCAGAGCTTTCTCGAACGGCTCATCGTCTCTAACCAGGACCCCAGCCATCGTGTGGCTACCCCTCCTTTCTCTACCGCTATATTTTGATGCAAAAATCAAGTTTGGGTAAGAAAAACAGGTTCCACCTCCAGGGCTATGTGATTTATGCCTTGCCCCGGAAACAACAACTAAATATATAAAAATGAAGCATCTTCCGCAAATGGTTTTTCTGAATTTGACCAATGGGTGCCAAAATTCCTATAATCAATCTGTGCACTGCTTTGCGA
>CAVOEZ010000637.1:0-3262 GCA_963694355.1 Latescibacteria bacterium UBA2968
TGCACGGTGTGCCATTCTTTTGGACGATGAGTCTGCTCCCACAAATGATCACGATTTCCGTGATCCTGATCGCACTGTTTTATGTCATCGACACAGTAATGTACAAACGGGAAGCGATAAGCTCTGATGCAGACGAGGGAGAAAAGAAACCCTTACGCGTGGATGGGCTGTATAATCTGATTTTCCTTGGCGGGATCATGGGGGCGGTTTTAATGAGCGGCATCTGGAATCCGCACGTTGAGCTCAATGTACTGGGTGTGCACGTCGGATTGCAGAATATCGTGAGAGACGTTTTGATTATCGTTATGGGTTTGCTGTCCCTCAAGGTTACACCGTGGAGCCTAAGGGAAGCCAACGATTTCACATGGTTTGCAATTCAGGAGGTCGGCTACCTGTTTGCCGGAATTTTCATGACCATCGTGCCTGCTCTCGCCATATTGAAGGCAGGGGAGCACGGCGCTCTGGCCTTCGTAATCGCGGCAACCCAGGGTGAGGTGAGCTATTTCTGGATCACCGGTGTGCTTTCGAGTTTTCTGGACAACGCACCAACCTATCTGACATTCTTTACGTCTGCACTCGGGAAACTGGGTCTGGAAGAAGCCACGATCGCTCAGGCGCTGCGCATGCCTGCCGACCAATGGTCGACCCTTGGTGTGGATCCAGAGAAGATCGCGACATTTGTGAAGTATCTTACTGCAATTTCAGTAGGTGCCGTGTTTATGGGTGCAAACACCTATATTGGCAATGCACCGAATTTCATGGTGAAATCAATAGCAGAGTCGCAGGGTGTAAAAATGCCTAGTTTCTTCGGTTATATGGTCTACTCTCTGGCCATACTCGTGCCTTTGTTCGTGGTGATCACATTCCTGTTTTTCTAGACCTTTCTGGAAAGCTTCAGGATCCCTTCAAACGAGACGATATGGTGATTCTAATTCGATAATTTGTTGTAATTTATGCTCGTGTACAGGTTTCTCGACAGATGGTGAGAATTTCATAAAATTTGCACTTGACTTTTTCAAAGCATACTGATTAATTAAGGCAACTAATGAATTTATCAGGGAAATCCACCCATGCCTGACCTGAACTGGATACTTCTGGTTCCCATCCTCATTGTGGCGGGATTCACCCTCGCCGTTCTGGCCATCGATATCATTTGGCCCCGGAATACGGGGGGGGCGGCTTCACTGGTTTCGCTGCTGGGCATCGCAGCAACAGTTGTAAGCTGTATCTTGCTGTGGGACAGGGTTGAGGTTGGGTTCAACGGGATGTTGGTCCTTGATAAGTTTTCGCTCTTTTCCAATATATTGTTCCTCGCCGGCACCGCGCTGACCATTTTTATTTCGTCAGGTTATCTTCAAAGGGAGTCTGGCAGCCGAAGCGAGTACTATCTTTTGCTGCTTACCTCCACGCTGGGCATGATGTTGATGGCGGCCGGTACGGATCTGATCGTGATCTTTCTCGGCCTGGAGCTGATGTCGATTTCGCTCTACATTCTGGTTGGATTCTTCCGAACGAAACCGGTTTCGAATGAGGCTTCACTCAAGTACCTGTTGCTGGGGGCGTTCGCTACCGGATTTCTACTCTACGGTATCGCACTGATTTATGGTGCAACGGGGTCTACCAATCTGAATGTGATTGCAGAACACAGAGGCAGTGGAACCCAGCTGATGATGCTCGCAGGAATGGCGCTCATTATCGTTGGATTCGCATTCAAGGTGTCTGCTGTGCCGTTCCATATGTGGGCACCCGACGTTTATGAGGGTGCGCCGACCTCGATCACAGCCTTTATATCAGCGGGACCAAAGGCGGCAGCCTTTATCGCATTCTTGAGGGTGCTTTTTGTATCTCTGGATTCTCTCAGAATCGAATGGACGGCAGTCCTGTGGATCCTTGCTGTATTGACAATGACCGTTGGGAATCTTAGTGCTCTGAAACAGCGGAGCATCAAGCGAATGCTGGCATATTCCAGTATCGCCCACGCAGGTTACGTGCTGGTTGCCCTGACATCTGCAAGTCCAAAGGGGATTTCATCGGCCTTGTTCTATATGTTCGCCTACACGTTCATGAATATCGGTGCATTCGCCGTGGTTATTCTGGTGGGCAAAAAGGGTGAACAGAATCTGGACATAAATAGCTATGCGGGTCTTGGTTTCCGTCATCCGGTACTTGGACTGATGATGACATTGTTCATGCTTTCACTAGCCGGATTGCCGCCCACGGCAGGTTTCCTGGGTAAGTTCTATATTTTCAGCGCCGCCGTAGAAGCAGATCTGATTTCATTGGCCATCATAGGCGTGCTGAACAGTCTCGTCTCCGTTTATTTTTATCTGGGTGTGGTTGTAAGTATTTATATGAAGCAACCGGTGGACGACCGGACGCTTCCATCCCTGCCATTCTACGCACGCGCTGCCCTGCTCGTGACATCAATCGCGACGCTGTATCTGGGTATTGCACCGTCTAGAATCTTCCAACTCGCCCGAGAAACCGTGCCTTCAATTTTGAACTGACACAATTTCCCTTTTTGCGGAGAGGCATTCTGCCTATGCCAGGTGAAAAGGGAAAATCGGATCGCCAGGGTATATATCAAGATGTTGGACCCTATCTGGGGATAGGGATAGAGTTCGTTGCTGCAATCCTCCTTTGTTTGTTCGCAGGCAAATGGTTGGACGGAAAGATGGGAACAGAGCCGGCGTTCATGCTGGTTGGAGCATTTGTGGGTGCAGCCGCCGGATTTGTGGCGTTCATTCGAACGGTGATAAAAATTCAGAAAGATCAGGACACCCCGAAGGAATAGAATGGCTTTCCGGGTGCACAAGTGATGGTTGACTTCAAAGGGTTCCTGAAGCAGGTCGTTGTTGCGCTTGCGGCGGCGTTTGTACTCGGGGCCTATCCCCTGTATGCGTTTGGGGATAGAGAGTTGATACTCAGTGTTGCAATCGGATGTGGGATCTGTACGGCGAATGTACTCGCAGGATCTCTATCGATTCTTATTGGCTTCGACAAACCAAACCAGGATTTTCTCAAGATTCTGTTCGGCGGCATGCTTCTCAGAATGTTGGTGATTGGAATCCTAGTATTTTTGATCGTAAAATTCACTACTGTCCAGGTGTTTGGCCTCATTCTGTCACTTTTCCTATTTTATGTGTTGTTTCAGATTCTGGAAATTAGTTTCTTAATGCGGTGTTTACCGGGTAGACAGATTTCAAAAAAAGGGATTGAAGTCGATGGCTAAAGGCGCCGAGGGCAGTGACAATTTTGTGAT
>CAVOEZ010000638.1:0-3248 GCA_963694355.1 Latescibacteria bacterium UBA2968
CCGTTTGGTTGATATCCACTTTCCTTTTAGTTCTCCTGTGTTTCTCGAAGTCCCGAGCGGGTGGTTTGCAGATGGTGGGCTGGCACCAAGAGGAACTCGAATTGACGTTCGATGGTTCTGGTATTCGGATGAGCAGCTTTTATTCAGAAGGCAGGCGGTTTGACCGAGTGGATCTGCCCGAGTCCGTTTGGATTCCAGTCTCTGGGACTCCCGCCACACCTGTACTTGGGGCGCTCATTGGAATTCCGTTTGGTTCTGATGTTACGGGAGAGATCATCGAGGCTGATTATGAAACACGGTCAGCAGTGAGTCTGATGCCGGTTCCCACTTCCCGAGTGATAGGTAGAGGAGAGGACCAGCGGGTAGAAGAGGTGATAAAGATCGATGAGCAGGCCTACAAAAGGGACTTCTCATACCCCTTAGAGGAATTGGCGATCACCCCTGCCGGCATGATGAGGGACCAGCGTGTGGCGGCAGTGTCGATTCGACCTGTACGATACAATCCAGTTACCAAAGAATTGAGGATCGCCCGCAGAATGCGGGTAAGTGTTCGCTTCAAGCGGTCCGACAGCCAACAGATGATGGGCCGTAGGCCAACCGGAGAAGACCGAAATTTTGAATCTGCTTACGGTGATATCCTGCTAAATGCCGAGCAGGCCCGAGCCTGGCGGGGGCGAGTGACGAGGGGCAGTGGTTCTGCCCTCAGAAAACTGCAGGGTGACTGGTATGACCCTGTCGCAACCTACTACAAGATTCGCATCTCCGAGGATGGCATATACCGCCTGGATCAGGCGTGGTTCGACGAATCCGGGATCTCTCTTCAAGCGGTCGATATCCAAGGTATGAAAATGTTTGTTATGGGTGAGGAGGTGCCGCTCGAGATTCGGGATGACGGCGATGGTATTTTCGATGATGGCGAGGGGATATTCTTTTTTGGTCAGTACCGACGCGCGCCGGACCGGGATTTTACAAGTGAATTCGGCAGAGATTGTGTCTACTGGTTAAGCCTCAGCGGTGACCCGGGGCTTCGCTTCGATGTACAGGAGGCAGCGCCCACCAGCGGATTCGCAAAGGCGGAGTGGTTCCGAGGAAGGGTGCATGCGGAAACCGACTCGTTGTTCGACCCGCTTGGGGAGGCACCAGACGCGAACAGGGACCACTGGTTCTGGGGGCGAACTGGATCGCCTGGACAGCCGGGTTCGATCTATGAAGGTGTTCAGGAGTTTCCCGTAACGGTACCAGTAGAGCTCCCGGGACTGATGCGGGTCCCCGGTGAGTTGTCGCAAATTCGAGTCGGGATGCACGCTTTGAATCATGTGTCTGGCGTCGATCCCGATCATCGAACGGTGGTCCGCCTGGGGGATGCGGTTCTGACGGATGACCAATGGGACGGCAAGGTGGCTTTTACGGCAGCTGGAAGCGTGTCGGCTGCAGAACTGATGGACACGACACTTGTGACGCTTGCCACGCCGGGCTTCTCAACGCTTCCCGGAACAATTATCGATGCGGTCCTCCTGAACTGGGTAGAGGTAACATATCCCAGGTCCTACCTGGCGACAGGCGGCGTGGTTTCATTTTCTCCCGAGCCCACATCTGAGGGACGCAGTTTCACAATTGGTGGTTTCAGGGATCCGGATATCAAGATCTACAATATTCGAGACGGACGCATCCTTTCAGGTCTGGAAGTTCTGGATAATGATCAGGTATATCAGGCAGAATTCGAACTGTCCAATGCGGACGGTGAATTCATTGCGGTGGATGGCAATGCCATTTTAACTCCTGCACCGGCGGAGCTGGATGCCAGTTCAGACCTTAGGGGCGACCTGGCGGGGGCAGATTATGTAATTGTGACACACAATCGCTTTCGCGAATCTGCAGATCAACTGGCCGACCACAGGCGGGCAGGAGGGCTGAGTGTCCGGGTAGTCGATGTAATCGATATCTATGACGAGTTTTCAAATGGAAATCTCGACCCCGAATCAATCAGAACATTTATGAGATTCGCCTATGACAATTGGAACCGACGGCCGACTTATTTGCTCTTGTTTGGCAGGGCAAGTTTCGATCACAGGGACTACTTCAATCAGTGGCGATCGGGACGGAAAAATTATGTTCCGGCACTTCCTTTTCACGGCATCACAAGAGGATATGCTTTTTCGGATCACTACTTTGGCGCGGTGTCAGGAGAAGATCCAATTCAGGATGTTTTTGTGGGCAGGTTCTCGGTCAATACCTCCCAGGAAGCGCAGGCAGTGGTTCGAAAGGTCACCGGCTATGATCTGGCGCAACCCGCAAGATGGAATGACCGGGTGTTGTATATGGCCAACCACGAGGTCCCACCCATTTTCGTAAATATCGCTGACTCACTTGCCAAGACCTACACCGAGCCCCTGGGTATTGAGACCTTCAAGGTCTATAACGCGCCGAACACCCCCCCCGCTCCGAACGAGGATACCCGGGCGGTCATCGAGCAGATCAACGAAGGACGCCTGGTCGTCGATTTCCTGGGTCACGGCAGTGTTGCCACGATGTCTCGTTTTCTGCGAGGGAGCTTTCAGCGTCAAAATTACAATTATATCAAACAGATCACCAATGGCGACAGGCTTCCCATGGTGGTGGCGATGTCCTGCCTGAATGGACAATATGCCGATCCCAGGTTTGCCTGCCTTGCGGAGGAAATGACGGTGAAGCCTGATGGCGGCGCGATCTCCTATGTGTCTTCGTCGGAACTTGCGTTCATAACTACGAACAACTTCATAAACACCGAGATGTTCAAGGCCATCTTTCAGGAGGGAAGCCGGGAGCCTGCCAGAGGCCTCGCATTGGCCAAGGCGTCGCTGTATGCGCAGATTCCAGGACTCCTCACATCGCTGCTGGGTATGAATCTGATTGGTGATCCCGCACAGAGGCTCGCAGTTCCACCTGGACCGGACTATACCATCGCGGAAGAGGGCATCCAGATACAGGGACCTGCCGTATTGACAACCGGCGATTCGGTTACGGTGAAACTCAAGCTCGAAAACTATGGAATCGTAACCAGCACAGGTCCAGAGGTGGTGGTGTTGGACCTGGATCTGGAGATCGGAGAGACGGATACGCTTTTTGTGGGAACTCTGGAGCCGTTCGGGCAAACTGACAGCCTGGGCGTGTTCTGGCATGTAGGCGAAGGGTCGGGCAGGCACGCTTTACAAGTCCTGGTAGATCCAGCAGACCGGATCGCCGAGCTAGACGAAGGAAACAACCGGCAA
>CAVOEZ010000639.1:0-3247 GCA_963694355.1 Latescibacteria bacterium UBA2968
TTCCGGGTTCCGTTCCTGCAGGGCGAGCAGAATTGTCTGGTGCTCGTCGCGGGACATAGTAGCGCGTTTATCGAATCCTCGGGCTGCGGGCTGCCCGAGGCTGTTTCGAATCCATTCTTGCAGATGTCCGCGTATCATGCCCAGCAGATTCAGAAGGATGGAGTTCTGTGTGGCTTTGGCAATTGTCAGGTGAAACTGCAAATCGTGTTCCAGAAACTGGTCTGGTTTGTTTAGAGCCGATTCGAGGTTTCGCAGAGATTCTTCGAGTGCTTCAAGATCTTCCGGAGTGGCACGTTCTGCTGCGAGAAAAGCTGTTTGAGATTCGAGCATAATTCGTGTTTCGAGAAGATCCTGTACCTTCTTGGGATCCAGAAGCAATCCCCATTTCATTGCTCTTTCGAGATACTGGTTGTTGCTGCTGACGAATGTGCCTTCTCCAATCCGCCCATTCAGAATGCCCATGACCGCCAGGGACCTGAGTGCTTCCCGGAGTGATGTTCGGCCTACGCCGAATTTCTTACATAATTCCCGCTCGGGTGGGAGCCGGTCTCCCGGTGCCAGAACACCCTTCGAGATCAGGTCGATCAATTGAGAAACAATCTCATCACTCAGGGAGGTCCGTGTGACTCTTTTGAGGGCGAATTCCTGCGGGGATGTGTCAGTCACGTGAACGAAGTCCGGTGTTTTAGTTTAAATATCTGATAAATATAGAATTGTGATGTTGTGGCAGAGGTCGCGTGGGGTGACCGAAGAATGTGCTTTACAAACCCGGGACTCTACGTTAACCTTTACTTGAAATTGGTCAGACCATCAGACGGCGTTGCTTTATGATAGCCGACGGTCCGGTGACCTGTCAAGCAAATAGTTAATGAAGCAGGACCGCAAGAGGGGATGTTTTATGGGTTTAACAAAGGACCTGGGTCACAGAATCGAACTCGTGTCCATGGATCCCTATTACGAGAATATTTCTATCTCGTTGTATCGCCGGGAGCTGGAGACAGGACCTGCCTACCTTGTCCACACTTACAGCGGGAAGGCAGGCGCTGAAAATCGGATTTCGTCTGCAGTCGGGGCTATGCAGACTCTTGGCAGTATGGTGCTCACTCCTGAAGGTCTGTTGCGGTTTCCGTGTGGAGATGGCCACGAACTGGCCTGCCGCAGACTGTTCCTGGAAGCCTGCAAGATGGATCCCGCTCAGGAAGTCGATGTGAAACCATTGACCTTGCTGGACAGGAAATCCGGTCTCACGATGAACGTGACGAGTCTCGGTGATGGCTATTATGAGGTGCATGCCGAGGGCGAAGGAAAAAACAGGGAGCGCCGAGTAACAAACGTTACCGGTGGGTTGATGAAGTTGGGAGAGATGCACGCCGTGAACGATAGCGATAGCCAGACGGCATTTCCGTGCGGACAGGCCCACGATGCCCTGGTTGGGGTATTACTTGTGAGAGCACCCAATGTGCGGGCTGCACTCCGCGAACAGGAACTGGCCGCCGCCCGAGGTGTGCTGTCCTCACCCAGCCAGCAGAAGTGAGTAGTCCACACCGGTTGATCCGCGAGTTGACCCAGTCAGACCAGGAGTATTGGAAATGGTGAGTAAGAATGTTGGACCGATGACTTCGCGAGAACGTGTGTTGGCGGCGTTTAAACTGGAGCCGGTAGACCGAACGCCCGTGTGTAATCCGACTTCTGTCGCCACCGTCGAGCTGATGGATCTGGTGGACGCGCCCTTTCCGGACGCGAACAGAGAACCGGAACTGATGGCGCGACTCGCAGCAACGGGATATACGGAACTGGGATTCGACACGATTATGCCTGTGTTCTCGATCATTCAAGAATCTTCCGCGCTTGGCTGCAAGATTCAGTGGGAACAGAAGGACAATTGGCCAACGGTCAAGATGAGAGAGCCGATTTGGGAGGATGTCGATGATATCCAGGTACCGGATGATTTTCTGACGCATCCGGACACGGCATGTGTTCTGAAGGCTATTCGGATACTGAAGAAGGAGTATGGGGACGAGGTGGCGGTGATCGGGAAGACGATGGGTCCATGGTCGCTCGGCTATCACTGTTTCGGAGTGGAGCCTTTTCTCTTGATGTCTCTGGATGATCCGGATAAGACGAAGGCCTGCCTGGATCGCATGAAGAAGGCGACAATCGATTTTGGCGTTGCCCAGATCGAGGCTGGAGCCGACGCGCTCACGCTTCCGGACCACGCCACAGGCGATCTGGTGAGTGGTGAGTATTATGAGCGGTATTTGAGAGATCTACATATCGAATTTGTTGAGGAGATCCCCATTCCACTCATTCTGCATATTTGCGGGCGGACTGTGGACCGGATGGAGTTTATCGCACAGACGGGCATGGCGGCCTTTCACTACGATTCCAAGAACAAACCCGCGGAGTCCATGGAGGCGATGAAGAAACGGATTTCTCTGGTCGGCAACATTAACAATCCGGAGACGCTCTTCTCAAAAGGCCCAGCGGAGGTTCGTGAGGAAGTGGTCCAGAATCTCGAGTCCGGCGTGCAGCTGATTGGTCCGGAGTGCGCGATTCCGCTGCAGACATCCCTAGAAAATTTGAAGGAAATTCCCAGGACTGTACTGGACTGGCATAAGGAGCGAGAGAATTAGATGGCGGAACTTTCGGATATTAAAAACGAATTTCTTCGCGATGAGATCGAGGAGTATCTCGAGAACAAAACTGAACGAGAACGATCGATCGAGATGTTCGCGAACGTTAGCGCCGAAATGCAGGCGATTGCCGCGGCCCTGATCGAAGGAGAGAATCACGTGGTTGATGAGTTGACCCGTCAAGCGCTTCAAGCCGGTACAGAAGCAGTCGAGGTCATGGACGATGGGCTGATTTCAGGGATGACGGTGGTGGGCATAAAATTCAGGGACAATTTCATTTTCGTTCCAGAAGTTCTGGCTTGTGCACGCGCGATGAAGGCCGGCATGGCACATATCGAACCCATTCTGTCGGACGCCGGAATCGAGCCGATTGGCACGGTGATTATGGGAACGGTGAAAGGGGATTTGCACGATATTGGCAAGAATCTGTGCATCATGATGCTGAGGGGGTCGGGCTTCGTCGTACATGATCTTGGAGTAGATACATCGGAAGACGAGTTCATGGAGGCCGTCGAAGAGCACGGGGCAGGTCTTATGGGTATGTCTGCTTTGTTGACCACGACCATGCCGAATATGGGTAAGACGATCGAGGCATTCATAGACGCCGACCTCCG
>CAVOEZ010000640.1:0-3243 GCA_963694355.1 Latescibacteria bacterium UBA2968
GGGCGAACGCGCCGGCAATGCCGCGCTGGAAGAGATCGTAATGGCCATTCGCACCCGGGGCGATTACTTTGGGCTCGAAACCAATGTGGACACACGGGAAATCATTCCGACCAGCCGATTGGTCAGCCGCCTGATGGGGATCGGCGTCCCCCCCAACAAACCAATCGTTGGCGCAAACGCTTTTGCACACAGTTCCGGCATACACCAGGACGGCGTTTTGAAAAGCCGTGAGAATTTTGAAATCATCGACCCTAAGGATGTCGGTCTCGAGGCGACGAATATTGTCCTGACTGCCCGATCCGGCCGTCACGCACTCAAGCACAGGCTGGAGCAGCTGGGACACAACCTCAACCAGGAAGAACTGGACAAGACCTACGAACGATTCCTCAAAGTGGCGGACAAGAAGAAGGAAGTCTACGACGAAGACCTGCTGGCAATCGTCGGTGATGAAATCCGGGACATCCCGGAGAAATACCGGCTGGAGTATCTCCACACCATCAGCGGAACGGGTACGGTCCCTTCCGCTACGGTTCGCATCCGGGTCGATGGCAAGGAGGAAGTGCAGCAGGCCTCCTGGGGAGATGGACCGGTAGACGCTGCTTATAAAGCCATTGCAATGGCCACGGGAACGACAGTCGAGGTGGATGAATATGTCATCCGGTCGGTCACCAGTGGTGCAGAGGCAATGGGAGAAGTCGCTGTTCGTGTAGCCGAAAACGGATCCACGGCCACCGGTCGCGGCGCATCTACCGATATCATCGAGGCGAGCGCAAAAGCCTATATCGATGCGCTCAATCGCCTGGCGGTTCTGGTAGGTTCCCAGCAGAAGACCCAGGGCGTCTGACCGGGGTTGTATTCAGCTGTAATTTCTTGTCGTCATTATTGAATCGTAATCTCAGGAGGCAATACACGTCTATGGGCAAGAATCTGTTTCAGAAAGTATGGGACGCCCACGCGGTACGAAAACTGCCGTCCGGACAGATCCAACTGTTTGTCGGATTGCATTTGATCCACGAAGTCACAAGCCCGCAGGCCTTCCAGATGATGCGGGAGAGAGAGTTGAAGGTCGCCTATCCTGAACGGACCTTCGCCACGGTGGACCACATCGTCCCCACCGATATCACGAGCCGTCCGCTGATGGACACGATGGCCGAAGATATGCTTTCCGCCATCGAGCACAACACATCGGAATTCGAGATTCCACTCTTCGACCTGAACGACTCCCGTCAGGGCATCGTACACATCATCGGGCCGGAACTGGGACTCACCCAGCCTGGAATGACCATTGCCTGTGGAGACAGTCACACTTCCACGCATGGAGCTTTTGGCGCCATCGCCTTTGGCATCGGTACTTCGCAGGTGCGTGACGTGCTGGCCACCCAGTGCCTCACACTCGATCCCCTGAAGGTCCGGCGAATCGAAGTTACCGGAACACTCGGCAACGGGGTCTACGCCAAGGATGTGATCCTCAACATCATCCGCCGCCTGGGTGTCAACGGAGGTGTCGGATATGCCTACGAATATGCCGGGCCGGTCGTCGACGGGCTCACGATGGAAGAGCGGATGTCCATCTGCAATATGTCAATCGAAGGCGGTGCACGAGCCGGGTATGTAAATCCCGACCAGACCACTTTCGACTATCTCGAAGGCCGGGCTCACGTCCCATCTGGCAATGCATTCGACCGGGCGGTCACCTGGTGGAAATCAATGGCCTCGGATCAGGACGCCGAATACGACGACATATTCGAGCTCGATGGATCCGAGCTGGAGCCCACGGTGACCTGGGGTATTACCCCCAGCCAGGGACTCTATATAAGCGAAAAAGTCCCTGCTCTCGAATCACTTCCGGCAGAAGAGCGGGAATTGGCCGGTGAAGCGTATACCTATATGGACTTTAAACCCGGTCAACCGATCGCGGGAACCCCTATCGACGTGGCCTTCATCGGCTCCTGCACCAATGGCCGGATATCGGACCTCAGGGAAGCCGCTAAAATCGCGCAGGGTCACAAAGTGAAGAAAGGCGTCAAGGCGCTTGTGGTCCCCGGCTCCAAGGCCGTGTTGAAGGCTGCCGAAGCCGAGGGACTGCACGAGATCTTCCGGGAAGCCGGTTTCGAATGGCGGGGGGCCGGTTGCTCGATGTGTCTGGCAATGAACCCCGACAAGCTGCAGGGTCGCCAGGTTTGCGCCTCTTCAAGCAACCGCAATTTCAAAGGACGCCAGGGCAGTCCCACCGGACGCACCCTGCTGATGAGCCCCGCAATGGTCACGGCCGCTGCGATCGCCGGCGAAGTTTCCGATGTCAGAACGATGCTGAACTGAAAGGACTGAAACTCATGAGTGAGCAATCATCCGTGGTATCCCGTGTCGAAGGCCGAGGGATACCCGTTAGAGGGAATGACATCGACACGGACCGCATCATTCCTGCAAGATATCTTCGGAACATCACCTTTGAAGGACTTGGCGAATTCGCTTTCGAAGACGACCGGAAATCGGGAAAGCACGCCTTCGACGACGAACGCTACAAGGGCGCTGCCGTGCTGATCGCCAATGCCAATTTCGGATGCGGATCGTCCCGCGAGCACGCACCCCAGTCGCTGATGCGATGGGGCATAAATGCACTTGTCGGCGAGTCCTTTGCAGAAATCTTTCAGGGCAACTGTACCGCTATGGGTGTCCCCTGTGTCACACTCGGCCCCAGTGATATCCAGAAGATTATGGGGTGTGTCGAGGAAGATCCCTCGCAGGGGTTGGACCTCGACCTGGTAAAGAGAACCCTCACCGTTGGGGAGCAAACATTCCAGGTCCAAATCCCCGACGGCAACCGCATCCAATTGCTGGAAGGCGCATGGGACGCAACGGGAATGCTGCTCGAGGGAGCCGATGCAGTCCGAAAAGTAGCAGAGCGCCTGCCGTATGTATCAGGCTATTGAAATTGACGATGGACGCTCAGCAATGCGTTTTCATGCTAACGATTATTAAGGTTGGGCGCTGGCGACTGGCCCCTGATATCCCCTAACCACTGGAGGCGAAATTGTCATACAAGATTGCGGTAATTCCCGGTGACGGCACCGGTCCCGAAGTCATAGTAGAAGGATTGAAGTGTCTGGAAGCTGCGGCTCAGAAGTTTGGGTTCAAATATGAGACCCAGGAATTCGATTTCGGCGGCGAACGCTACATGCGAACCGGCGAAACCCTCCCCGACTCTGCTATCGAAGAGCTCCGATCGTTCAACAGCATCTACCT
>CAVOEZ010000641.1:0-3242 GCA_963694355.1 Latescibacteria bacterium UBA2968
GCCGCTTTCACATCAGGTGCTCTCTATCTGGAAAAAGAGATCGTGTCTCCAAGGCATGTTGAGATACAGGTTCTGGGTGATCAGAAGGGGAATATTGTTCACCTGGGTGAACGTGAATGTTCGATTCAGCGCAGACACCAGAAGCTCGTGGAAGAGTCACCATCTCCTGCGGTAGATGCGGGACTCAGGAAGCGGATGGGGCAGGCAGCCATTGCCGGTGCAAGCGCGGTTGGGTATTTCAGCGCGGGAACGGTCGAGTTTCTGCTTGAGCCCTCGGGCGAATTCTACTTTCTGGAGATGAACACTCGCATCCAGGTGGAACACCCGGTAACCGAAATGGTCACTGGAGTTGATCTCGTCAAGTGGCAGATTAGAATTGCTGCGGGGGAAAAACTTGGATTCCAGCAGGATGAGATCCGACACGCAGGACACGCGATAGAGTGCCGGATCAATGCGGAGGATCCCGATCATAATTTCCGGCCGTCTCCGGGCGTTGTCACCACATTTCATATGCCGGGAGGGCCAGGTATTCGTATAGACACGCATGCCTATGCGGGTTATCGAATACCGGCGCAATACGATTCCCTTCTGGCAAAATTGATCGCCTTTGGCGATAATCGTGAAGAGGCCACGGCCCGGATGATCCGTTCACTGCAGGAGTTCGTGATCGAGGGAGTACCCACAACGATTTCATTCCATCTCAAGGCTTTGCAGCATCCGGATTTCGTCTCAGGCCAAATAGATACAGATTTTGTAGCAAATCTCGGATTTTGAATCCAAAGACCCACCGTTCATCGGTTCTCATTTACCAACTGTAACAGATCAGTCCTTTACGGACAAAGGAGCAGGGGCGATGTCGAATATTCCTGAAGGACTTCTCTACACCACAGAACACGAATGGGTCCTGGTGGAGGGTGACGAATGTGTGGTTGGCATAACAGATTACGCACAGGGTGAGCTGGGCGACATTGTCTTCGTTGAATTGCCAGAGCCCGGAGACGTCCTTGCTCAGGGCAGCCCATTCGGCACAGTAGAGGCGGTAAAAACCGTGGAGGACCTTTATTCGCCCGTTTCTGGCGAGGTTCTCGAAGTGAATGTTGTGCTTACCGAAGATGCGATCCAGATTAACACAGATCCATATGGTGAGGGATGGATGCTGAAGGTGAAGTTATCGGATGAGGCCGAGCTGGATGCGCTTCTGAATGCCGATGCGTACGGGAAGCTCGTGGAGGAGTGAAAAGGCATCTTTCAACCACACGGGATAAGATCTTGACTTCCTTAGGTAAAGGCTATATTTTTATATGTCTTAGAGGGATTTATAAATCTTTGCAAGCGCTGAAAATGACCGGATTGCAGAGCCGATATGTATACGACTCCCGTACCTACCCTCAGCAAGTCAGTCCTGGTGCTCAACCAGAGTTACGAGCCGCTTCATGTCTGTAGCGTTCGGCGCGCCATTATTCTGGTGTTTCGAGGCAGTGCAGAGGTAATCGAATCTCTAGATCTGTGCGTAAGGTCGGTATCGGAGAGGTTCCCGGTTCCCAGTGTGGTGCGTCTTGGGATTTACGTTCGCATAGCTCCCAAACAACTGGCCCTTTCCAAAAAGAATATCTTGAAGCGAGATGGACACCAGTGTCAGTATTGCGGAACCAGGAGAGGACCGATGACGGTTGATCACCTGATCCCGAAGACAAGGGGTGGAAAAGACACCTGGGAAAATCTCGTCTGCGCATGTCTAAGGTGCAATAATCTGAAGGGCAACCGATTGCCCGAGCAGGCAAATCTTGCTTTGATCAGAAAGCCTCGCAGACCAAATCATGTAACCTTTATCAGTCATCTCATTGGGGTACCAGACTGGCGCTGGAGACCCTACCTGTTTATGGATTGATCCTGCCCGAACACGGGGCTAACCTCTGAGAGGATGTCGAATGGTCGCCAATGCCATGAGTTTCCAGCTAGACGCCGGTCAGCAGAACTACGGTATTAAACTGGATGTTTTTGAAGGGCCGCTGGACCTGCTGCTTTTTCTGATTCGTAAAGACGAAGTAGATATTTACGATATTCCCATTGCCAGCATCACGAAACAATTCCTGGAATATGTGGAACTCATCGAGGGGCTGGATCTGGAGCAGGCGGGGGATTTCGTGCTGATGGCTGCGACCTTGATGAAGATCAAATCCCGGATGTTGCTGCCGATCGATCCGGAGGATGAGGACGAGGCCGAAGACCCCAGAGAGGAGCTCGTTCGCAGGTTGCTGGAATATCAGCAGTACAAGGAGGTTGCAACCTGGCTGGAGGATGAGCAGGAGTCCCACAGGGATATTTTCTATCGGGGCGCATCGCTGGATATGGACGGGATTCAGGATGAAGAGGACCCCCTCGCGGCCTATCGCTCCGTAGGGTTGTTCGATCTGATGGCCGCTTTCAGAAATGCCCTCGTAGATGCGCCCAAGATCGACTACCACGAAGTAGGGCGAGAGGAAGTCACCGCCGAAGAACGTGCCGAGGTCATACTGGAGGCTCTCCGAGAGCAGGGTGGGCAGGTTTCGTTCTACAAGTTGGTGAGCGGATTGCCCAAATTGATGTTGATTGTGACCTTTGTGGCACTTCTGGAGTTGATAAAATCCGGGAAAGCCCAGATCCGGCAGGCCACATCAGAGAGTGACATCTGGATCTACGAGGATACGACTGAAGACGCACTCCCTGACGAGCAAACCGAATCCGGATCGGAGCATCATGTCTGAAATGGATAATCTGGCGACGGATGAACACGCCAGAAACAGAGGCATCATCGAGGCATTGCTGATCGCCTCCGATCTGCCGATTGGGGCCGCCAAGATTTCGGCTGTCCTGGAGCGCGTGGAAACCCGGGAAATCCGAACGTATGTAGATGATTTGAACGCAGAGTACGGCAGCACAGGCAGAAGCTTCAAGATCACGGAGGTGGCGGGAGGGTATCAGATGATGGTCCACCCGGAGTACGCCGCGTGGGTAAGACGCCTACTTCGTGAAAAGTCGCCAGCGAGGCTCTCACCGGCCGCATTGGAAACGCTCGCCATTATTGCTTTCAAGCAACCGATCATCAAAGCGGAAATAGAGCACATTCGAGGTGTTTCTGCGGACGGCGTCTTAAGACATTTGATGGAAAAGGGACTTGTACGGATATCCGGTCGCTCAGATAGCCCGGGAAGGCCGCTGCTCTACGGTACGACACGAGATTTCTTGCAACATTTCGGAATGAA
>CAVOEZ010000642.1:0-3238 GCA_963694355.1 Latescibacteria bacterium UBA2968
GCACGTTTTAAGGAGCAGGTTCCGGATGAAAATGCAGGGGGGGCGGTCAATTGATCGTCCTCCCTGTTTTTTTGGTATTTTCGATGCAGCCGCCCCAGGCACCGGATCATAAAATAAATTGCAACTATTTGTAACAATAATCATACAATGATGTAGAGGGAGGAAGTGCCTCCCTGCCTGCTCTATTCGCCCGGGGGGGAGAGAAGGTAGCAGATACGATTCTGGGTCCTCGACCCAAAAAGAGGGATGGAATGATGGCGTTTCGAATGTTATTTGGGATGTTCTTCCTGGGTATGACAGTTCAGATGGCCGTATGTGAGACCTCCGTAAAGGAACGCGACAACGCTGCCGCAGTCAGCTCGAGAGATTTGGAACTAGAGGGAGCGATCAAGGCGTATTGGCCCCTGCTGACGAAAACTGCCGAAGGTCACAATGCGCGGGTCGGCTTCTCTTTGATGGAGGAAGGGAATCTTGCTGATGCAAAGCAAGCCTTCCGTATCGTTCTGGATTTCAATGATCAATTTGCACCAGCCCATTATGGTATGGCACTGGCGACCTACCGTGCCAGTACTGAATTGGGGGAGAAGGGAACCTATTCCGAACAATCCACCTACCACGCGACCCAGGCCGCCACGTTGTTCCCTGAATTTGCAGGATCACATCGGCTTCTTGCCCGACTGTATCTGGATGTTGAAGAACCGGAAAAAGCTGTTGCGGCTTTCGTTCGCTCACTGGCGGCGGACAAGACCCGAAGCACCTCCATTCTGCGTGAGGTAGCGACTGCGTATATGAAGACAGGTGTGTATGACGAGATGAGGCCGCGAGCCCTGGATACCCTGAGCGTGATGGTGGATGAGGCAAAGATGCTGCCCATGGTTGCGCAAGCATGCGAGAGCCAGGGGGCGCTCGAGATTGCCATGCAGTATTACGGCAGAGCTTTGTCCAAAATGACACCAGACGAGCGCAGGCACTACCAGGACATTGGTCTGATCGCAAACAACGAAGAATTAGAGGGGTTTCTGGCCACGAAAGAGGACCCTGCGTCTCGGCGTGAATTCCTCGCAAAATTTTGGGCGAGCCGGGATCCGGATCTGATGACCAATGTGAACGAGAGACAGTTGGAACACTACCGGAGAGTCTGGTATGCGATGACCGACTATTCCCCGAAGGCCAAGCCCTGGGACAGAAGAGGCGAAGTTTATGTAAGGTATGGTCCGCCAGAATACCGATCCACCTCCTCACAGGTGGCGCCGCCTATGCCCAGAGATGTCGAAGCGATCAAAGAAAGGATTGCATACGATATATACGGTCCCGAGGGCATGGGAGAAGTATTCAGGGGGCCCAGCTTTCCCATCCAGACCATGCAGGATATGGGTATGGAGTTTCCATCTAACCTGGCTGGCGACTCAGGTGAAGTTCCGGATCCACTCGAGTTGGAAGGTGCGCCCTCCCTTGAGATCGATCTGCTCGCACCGGAGAGCATTTCGTCCATAGGCACGGGCGATGGATCCGTGTCGATTCATGCTCGCCATACCCAGGCCACCTCCGGCGACCACATGACGTTTATCAAGTGGGAGTCCTGGGTGTATACAGGTGTGGCGGGTGGAATCGAAATCGTATTCACGGATGATTGGAGTGGCGGACATTTCGACTATGCGCCCATTCCACCTGCAGACCAGAACGAAGAAGGCACGCTACGACGAATGAGCCGTCTGGTTCGGTATGCGCCGGCGATGGTCATGCGCAGGAGCATACATCAAATGCCGGAGTATTATCTGCCCGGGGGCAGAGAGGCATTCCTTGACTTCTACTATGACCGGGCGAGTTTCAGAGGCCAGAATGGCAAGACGCGAGTGGAAATCTACTATGGGCTGCCGCCAGCAAGTCTGGAGGAGTTGCAGATAGAGGGTGAGCCTCTTGTGCAAGTAGGTTGCGCGGTTGCTCTTTTCGACAGGGAAACAGGAGAAACCATCCAGGAAAGTGAGGAACTCGCTTTTCGAGTGTCTGAAGACCTGTACAGGGGCAAAGGAACGTTTATTCCAAACCAGGTTTCCATAGAGGTCGAGCCTGGTGTCTACGACATGCGTGTACAGGTGAAAGATCTGGCAACCGGCAAGTCTGGTATATACAAGGAGCGTCTGGAGGTCGAGGACCTTGGCAGCGGGGCACTGAGTCTCAGCGGCCTGGAACTGGGCTGGACGATTTCAACAGAGGGCGGTCAGGAAAAATACAAAAAGGGGAACAATATCTGGGTGGTGCCCATGACCACCAAGGCCTATCAGGGCAAACAGAACCCTCTGGTTTACTACGAAGCCTATGGTCTAACGGCAAACGAATTCGGGCAAAGCAAGTTTACGCTGGAATATACCATCCACTCCGAACCCGAGAAATCCGGGGGCTTCGGCCGGCTGTTCGCCACGGTGGGCTCGATGTTCCGCAGGGGCGAGCGAAATCCTGAAGTATCCGTGTCCACGGAGCAGGTGCGAGATGAGACAGATCTGCAGGAGTTTTTCGAAATGGATCTTGGCGCCGCAAAATCCGGGGTAAACAGGCTTACGGTTCGGGTGATCGACAAGCTCAACGATACAGAAGTGGAGAAAGAGGTGCTATTCAGACTGGAACGATGATTGCCTGGAACACCGCGTCACTGGAGCGCGCAGATCGTGCAAGAACTCCAGTGGCGTAGGACGTCAGGTGGATCGCTACCGGATGCGAGGCGACCCGTGGTTGACGGTTCATCGATGGAATGAGAAATATTCAAGGAGTCAGGAGCTGAGTTTTCATCTCCGGGCTCCTTTTTTATATGTCAAACGACCGGGAGGATTCGATGGAAAAGCTTGCAGTAGATGGTGGCCGAAAAGTAAGGGAGTCACCCTTTCCAAAACGGGCGCCGTTCGGGGCGCGTGAAGAGGAACTGCTGATAGAGGCGGTTCGGAGCCAGAATCTATTCGGCAAGAGCGGCAGATTCGTAAAAGAGTTCGAAGCTTCCTTCGCCAATGTCTATGGTGTTAACCACGCACAAAGTTCTACCGGCGGGTCGGCTGCTGTGCACCTTGCAGTAGGCGCGGTGGACCCGAACCCCGGGGATGAAATCATTACCGCACCCATTACGGACCCGGGAAGTGTGATGCCGATTCTTCAACAAAATGCGATACCCGTCTTTGCGGATGTGGATCCGCTCACCCTGAACATGACCCCTGAATCCATCGAGGCCAATATTACAGATCGCACGCGGGCT
>CAVOEZ010000643.1:0-3232 GCA_963694355.1 Latescibacteria bacterium UBA2968
TTCCCTTCGCCGGAATCGCCGATTTCACAATTCCGAATCACCACGTCATTCGTCTCACCACGAACATCCACCCCGATCCCCTCCTCCGCAAATCCGTTATCTCGGATCACCGAGTTCTCGATCACATTTCTGTGCGCCCCTCTGAATTCCGCCTGGGGCTTTCTCAACAACACACCTACTTTGTGATTCCCTACGATCTTGCAGTTCACGATCCGGTTATCCGTATCCCTGTGACCGATCGAGATCCCGAAATCGACATTGTCCTCACACAGACAATTCTCGGCCAGTCCATCAGACACGCCCCAGCAAAAGAAGATCCCCTGGCTGTTCCCTGTCGATCTGCAATTTCTGAATATCGGCCTCTGTGATCCACTCCCGGGGTGGAATCCAAGATTCGAGTTATGCTCGGAAATACAATCGTCGAACGTGAAGTCGTCGCAGATCTGGAAACTGTAACCATCACCGTGATAATTTCTGGCAGTCACGTTCCGGAATGCGTAGCGGTGGCAGTGCTGGAGAAATACAGCTCCCGAATAATTGCCATTGATCTCACCGTTCTCCTCCCGGTTCCCGTCCAGCACGATATCCTCGATCGTCACATCGTGTGTCTGCTCCTCCGCCGCAATAATCGGAAATACGGTAGCGATCGTCGCGCCCTCTTCCAGCCACATATTCTTGTACATTCGCTTGCTCAGGGATACGAGGTTCCCTTCGACCGCGGTAACGGTGTCTTTCACCACTTCCATCCTGCCCTTGCCACCCTGGAATGACCGAAGCATCACACCGTAGCCCGGTTTGAATCCGCTGGCATCTTCTACCTCGACGCGCGGCTCATACCAATCCGAATCCCGTACCAGATTTGTCTTGAACTCGGGAATCTTCTTCAGAACCGTCTCCTGCCCCGATCCCCTGATCGTCTGGTTGGGATGAACATATAGCGCGTTCCGCATCGTATATTCGCCCGGCAGGATATGCAGCGTTCCCCCACCGAGACGGTGGAGATAGTCGGCGCCCGCCTGAATGATCTTGTCATCGTTGCCCTGGAGATCGCCCGCTCCCTGGCCCACGGTCAGCACCATCTCTTCGCGTGTCGTCATCGGTCGATTCTTGGTCAGATCGATCATCTGCTCCTCCAAAAGATTGATTCACTCACTATCTGGTTCCAATTTCAACTAAGATAATTCCGAGCTGACTTCCCGTCAATACTGCTGAAGCTCTAGTGTAAGAAACTTTGTCGAGGCGCCCTGAACTCACGGCCGCACCTTTCGAGCTTTTACCCATCAGCCCGAGGTCATCCCTAACCAGAATACTTCTGATAAATATCAGACTACTTGCAGGTCGACCCTGGACGCGCGCTTCCCACCGTGAAACACCTTCTGTGTGGCGACCTCGAAAGTGGATTCCGAATAGTCATCGCCACCCGTATTGTGATTCCTGTCGAAGTTCGGGAAATCCGAACTCATCACGTCGAGTCTGATCCTGTGCCCGGGCTGGAACAGGATCGCAGTTGGAAGCAACTGGATCGTATATCGGTACACCTTGCCGGGCGTGAGTAGTTTGTGTTCTGTCATCGACTCTCTGAATCTGGCCCGGATAATACCGTAGCTGATCTGATGTACAAAACCATCCGGATGAACGTCCAGCAGCTTCACAATGAAATCGGTATCCTTCGCGCTGGACGAGGCATAGAGGTTAACCTCCGGGCGACCAACCACGCGAATGCCCTTTCGAAGGGGGGGCGTCTGATAAACCAGGATATCCTGCCTCAACGACAATTGACCCTGGTCGTAGGGCGCATCCTGTCCCGTTGGGTAGAACAGCGACATCACAGGATCCCTTGGATCGTAGTCATACCCGTCAGACCCACTCGCTGGCGATTTTGCAGACAGCCTCCCATTTCCCGAAGGCGTAGTGGCCGCTCCCCTGGAGGTGAGGTAAAACGTTTTCGCTTTGGCTTCGGGCACCGGCCACGCCTTCGCCGTCCGCCACTTGTTCTCGCCCATTACAAAATAACGCACCGGGGCAGATCGCATCATTCCGTTCTTTCGCCCCTTCAGCCAGTAATCGAACCACTGGATCATCAGGTCCGAAAACTCTAGGGCGGCGGAAGGACCAAAATCCATCTCACCCACCGTTTGTGGGCCATTGGAGCCGTGGGACCAGGGTCCAACCACAAGACGCTGGGCATTCTTCGTCGCGTCACTTCTTCCGTTCAAACGCATGCCGCTGAAGTGATCCACGGTAAGGACCAGTCGATCGTGCCATCCGGTAGTGTGCAATACAGGAACGTCTACTTCCGAATGCCTTTCGCCAAAATTGAAGACATCTTCATGGTGATGATCAAGCCAGTGGTTCCAGATCTCTCTGCACCCGCCGGCAAATTCGTCGGGCAATTCCTTTAGCGGAACGTACCACAGCGGCTTCTCGCGATCTTTCACCGCAAGGTCCTCGGCCTCCTGTTTGGTGTGAGGAGGGCCGAACCCCTTTCGCTTTCTCAGGTCAGCATTGAGTGATCGGAAAAGCCATTGCTGTACGCGCCCGATTCTCAGTACCCCACCCAGTTCCCAGTCGGTGATCCGCGTGGCGAATCCACCATTGAACATTGCGCCCAGGCTGGGTGGCCGAACCGAGGCAAGCTCCCAGCTCGCCCACGAGGGGTACGAGATCCCGAAGACGCCGACCTTACCTTCTGTGTAGGGAAGCCCGGCAGCCCACTCCACGGTATCGTAACCGTCGGCCGCATCGTGATATCCTGGCATAAACATCGGTGTGAACTCACCGTCGGAAGCATATCGACCACGCATATCCTGCGAGATCTCCACATATCCTGCCTCAGCAAGCGCGGTCCCCACACCCTTTCCATAGGGCGTGCGTGTTACCAGAGCTGGAAATTTCCCTTTTCCCTTCGGTCGGGCAATGTCCGCTCGCAAAATTACCCCATCCCGCATCCTGGCTTCCACATTCCGCGCGATTCGGACATCGTATTTCGAAATCGTTTTCGACACACTTCCTCCCTCATTTCAGTTACCCGTGCCCTGAAGAGGCACCCCATCTTAGCCAGGGGTCCTTGGACCCCTGGACTTGGAATCCCTGTTCTTGTGTTCCCTGCACTTAAATTCCCTGGACTCCTCCCCACCTCTGCATATCACGCCATCGCCTTTGTGCCCTGAAAGGGCACCCCATCTTAGCCAGGGGTCCTTGGACCCCTGGACTTGGATTCCCTGTTCTTGCG
>CAVOEZ010000644.1:0-3230 GCA_963694355.1 Latescibacteria bacterium UBA2968
TCTCCTGGGCACCACAATGACCTTCCTGGGCGCTTTTCCTTGAAGATGCGTCTGGACATTTTCCTGTGCGAGTGCAAGCTGCTCGATTTCCTCGCGGGTTGCCTCGGCGGCCACTTCAAAACGTGCACGGACTTTGCCATTCACCTGTACCGGCATTTCAATCATATCGGGCTTCGCCAACTCGGCATCCCATCCCGGCCAGGGCGCGTATGCGATCCCCTCCTTCCCAAATCCTGCCAATTCCCAGACTTCCTCGCAGATATGCGGTGCAAAGGGTGCAAACAGCAAAAGGAAGTTCCGTACCACCACCTCAGGGATCGCCTGTGCCCCAACCAGGCTGTTGTTCAATTCGATCAGGGCCGCAATAGCCGTATTGAACCTCAGCGTTTCAACGTCCTCCGATACACGCTGAATCGTCCGGTGCATGGACCGCTCCATATCAGGCGTCAGTTCACCACCGATCCTGACCTTTCGATCCGGAGATACCACGTTGCGCCAGAATCGCTGAAGAAATCGCTGCATGCCCCGCATTCCGTCCATACTCCAGGGTGCGCTGGCGTCCAGCGGCCCCATATACATCTCATATAGCCGTAGCGCATCCACGCCGTATTCTTCCCCCACTTCTTCTGGAGGGAGACCATTCTTGTAACGTTTTCCCATTTTACCCGGATTGCGATTCAGTTTTTCTCCTGTTTCGGAGTTATACGGCACACTGTCGCGGAATTCCACTTTCCGGATATCCACGTATATCCCGCGGTCGTCATTGTATGCATCGGCCGTAATCATCCCCTGATTGAACAGTTGTTTGAAAGGTTCGGGGGTGGAAACGTGGCCCAAATCATAAAGGGCCTTGTGCCAGAATCTGGCATACAGCAGGTGCAGCACTGCGTGCTCGGCACCGCCCACATAAAGGTCTACCGGTCCGAAATGCCGCTGCAATTCACTGTCGGCAAAGGCGCCCTCATTGTGCGGATCCATAAAACGCAGATAATACCAGCAGGAGCCGGCCCATTGAGGCATCGAATTGTACTCGCGTTCGAAGACCTCCCCGTTTACCTCTACTCGTCTCCAATCTTCAGCTGCCCGGGCAAGCGGCGGACGGATAGGAGCGTCGTGCGCATCCGAGGTGTCGGGCTGGAAATCATCCATTTCGGGCAAGGTTACAGGCAAGTCCACAGGTGCGACCCGACCATCTTTCGCGTGGGCGAGTGGAAAGGGTTCACCCCAATATCTCTGCCGAGAAAAGACCCAGTCCCGGAGTTTATAGTTGACCGCCCGGCGCCCCCTATCCCTGGCCTCGAGTGCCTCGATGATCGATGCTTTGGCGTTTTGGGTCTCCAGCCCCGAGATGGAAAACGGATTGTCTGAATCCCCAGAGTTGATGGACGTGCCGTCGCCTGTAAAGCACCGGGTTTCCTGGCCTTCCGGGACCTGGACAACGTCTGTGATTTCCAATCCAAACTTGTTGGCAAACTCGAAATCACGATCGTCGTGCGCCGGTACAGCCATGATGGCGCCGGATCCGTAATCCATACTTACATAATCCGCAATAAACACGGGAATTCTGACCTGGTTCACCGGATTCACCGCGTAGAATCCCGCGAATAGACCTGTTTTTTCCTTTTCAACGTCCCGGGTCATCGCGTTTTCCTTCGCCTGCACGGCGTACTTCTCAACTGCCTCACGAATGCCCAGGCCAGCATTTGGGCCTTTCCAACTCGCGGGGACGGTCTCGGCCCAGGTTTCAGGAATCAGGCAGGTTTCGGAAGTCAACTCCACAAGCGGATGCGCAGGCGACAGGACCATGAACGTGGCGCCGAATAGTGTGTCCGGCCGGGTAGTGAACACAGTGACGCGGCTGTGTATCGCCTGAGATTCGGGATCCAGGACGTCGAACTGGACTTCGCCTCCTTCGCTTCGCCCAATCCAGTTGTACTGCATGCGTTTTACCGAATCGGGCCATTCAAGCTGAAACGTATCCCCCCTGCCATCTGGAAGCACAGCGTCCAGATCCTGCAACAGGCGATCGGCAAAATCTGTAATCCGCATCATCCACTGCTTCAGCGGACGCTGGAACACAGGGAAATCTCCACGTTCGCTCTTGCCGTCGTTGGTCACTTCCTCATTCGAGAGTACGGTTCCGAGCCCAGGGCACCAATTGACGGTAACTTCCTCTTGGTACGCCAAACGGTAATTGTTCAGGACCGAGGTTTTCTGCGGATCGGAGAGCGAATCCCAGTCGGTGGTATCCTCAACACCGGCGGATTCGACATCGGCGGAAGAAAGAGATCGGGCACCTGATTTGAGTGAGGTGACGAGATCCTCGATGGGTCGTGCACGTCCCGTTTGAGTTTGCCCCGCCTCATCCGTCCAGGTGGTATCCGGATCGAACCAGGCCTCGTAGAGCTGCAGGAATATCCACTGCGTCCACTTGTAGTATTCCGGTCGGGAGGTAGCGATCACGCGATCCCAGTCATAACTGAGCCCCAGAACCTGAAGCTGCTCGCTGATGACCTCGATATTTTCCTCGGTGAACACAACGGGATGAACATTGTTTTCAAGGGCGAATTGTTCGGCGGGCAGACCGAAGCTGTCGAACCCCATTGGATGCAGGACATTGAATCCACGCATCCGTTTGTATCGGCTCAAAATATCGGTGGCAATGTAGCCTTTCGGGTGGCCGATGTGGAGACCGGACCCACTCGTGTAAGGGAACATGTCCAGAATATAGTACTTGGGTCTATCGGGCGAAAAATCCGATTCGCCGGGAGACGGTGTGCGAAATGTTTTCTGATCAATCCACTGCTTTCGCCACCGTTTCTCGATTTGAGGATAGTCGTACTCCCCCATTTCCATTTGTATTTCTCCTTCCGGAAGATTTTCCGGGACTACATTTTTGAGTTTACGGATAGAGCCTCTGCAACATTCTTGGGAAAGGAATGGTTTCCCTGACATGAGAGAGACCGCAGACCCAGGCCACTGTACGCTCTATGCCGAGTCCAAACCCGGCGTGCGGGACCGAACCGTATCGTCTGAGATCCAGATACCATTGAAACGGTTCTTCGTCAAGTCCGTGTTCGGCGATTTTACGCCTCAATTCCTCGAGGGAATCCTCTCTCTGCCCCCCACCGATGATTTCACCATAACCTTCCGGCGCCAGCATATCCACACACAGCGCTAGGTTGCTGTCTTCAGGGTCTGCTTTCATGTAAAAGGCTTTGCACTCTGCG
>CAVOEZ010000645.1:0-3227 GCA_963694355.1 Latescibacteria bacterium UBA2968
CTGCCCCTGAAAAGTCTTTCGGTTGTTCGCACCCTTGTCTTGCGTGGTTACCACGGTTACATCGAGTCCGCCCAACCTGCCCTTTCCCTTGATTCCGAACAGGCCTCCTCGGTTGGGTGAACTGAACCCTATGAGGCGCGTCCCTGGCAGGCTCAAAGATGTGCTCCCTGCTTCGATCTCCTGGATAATGCCGTCCTCATCTCCGTCGTATCTCAGTTTGAGAGACTCACCAATGTCTACCTGGCCCCGGCTGTCCTGCTGGAGATTCAGTGTGATTCGATCGCCGATAGTTCCCTGGACATTGAGCTGAGATTCCTGCTGGAAATTGATCGTGAATCCCTGTGCGGTTCTGGCGCGAGCGCTCTGTGCCTGCCCGGCAATGGACTGGTTCTGCCCAGACAGGTCGATTCGACGGGAACCTGTGATCTTGATATTTGTCTCACCCTCTCCGGTGATTGCGCTCAGTCCGCGTGGCACCTTTACTGGAATCTTGATGTTGACAAGTCCGCCACCACCTTCTCCGGCACGTTCTCTGACCTTTTCCCCAAGGCGTTTCTCTGCCAGCCGGGGAAGGTCCGCCTGGAATTTATAATGGGCGAAGTCACTGAGCGTCAGTAGGATCGGTGGCCCTGTCTCGTGATCGCCTAAGGTCCTCTGGAATACAAACGTGTGATCGTCACCACCCTTCAATCGGATGGTGACTTTTTGGAATTCTCGTCTGTTTTTCAGAAGTGTTTGAGGGGCGGTTGAAAGTGAGAAGGAAAGTTCCTTCCCGGGAAGCAGGAAACCCTCCAGGCCGTTTTCAGACAAAGAGGCCTGAATCGAGGGCGAAGCACCCCCGGCGGTTGAAGACAGGATCGAGAGGAAGGCAAGTGACCATACAAAGGGGGCGAGCAATCGGCCCGGCGGCACGAGTGTTTGCGTTAAACGACTGCATGGGAACATAAAAGACGTCTCAGAAGTCCGCTCGAAGGGAAGGGGTGAATCACAAAATTTGCGGCGGACAATTCGGGATCAAAGTGTGGATAGACAAAAGGTTAGGCGATAATAATACCATACACCTATTCAAAGATCAAGTTAAAATCATGGTTGGAACGGGTTCCTGACCAGGCCTTCGTGCAAAGGTTTAAAGGGTAACAAAAACAGAATGTTGTGTGTCCGGGCAGCCAAAAAAACGAATCAGGCTCGCTGTGCCCGTGTTAAGGGTTGTGGGAAAGGGCTTCCTTGCCTGTTGCAAAAGGCCTATATTCGGCTTCAAGGCTGGTGGATTATTAGTTCAACTCATTTGTAATCATATGGTTCCCTCAGGAGTCTTGCAATGGTTCTCGCACGATACGTGTTGAAGGAACACGTATCGCCGTTCCTGTTCAGCTTCAGTGTCATCATGTTTTTGCTGGTGGTGGATCTGATCCTCCAGAAGATGGATCTGATCCTTGGAAAAGGCATTCCGCCATTGGTGGTGGCGGAACTGTTTTTTTTGAATACTGCCTGGATGGTGGCGCTTGCGATCCCGATGGCTGTGCTCGTAGGGACCTTGATGGCCTTTGGCAGGATGAGCGCAGACAATGAGATATCGGCCCTCAGGTCGCTGGGTGTAGGCGTCCAGCAGGTGGTGTGGCCTGTCCTGCTCGCAGGCGCGCTGATTGCGGGCGCTCTGGTTTTATTCAATGACAGAATACTTCCGGAGTTCAACTATCGAGGCCGAATGTTGATGGGGGACATTCAGAGGAAGCGCCCTGCTGTTGCCCTCGAAGACAAGATGGGGGTCATTATTCAGGATTTCGACAATTACAAGATCCTTATTGGAGATATTGAACCCGAGACGTCCATACTAAAAGATGTCCTGATCTACAAGTATGAGCCGGGTGGTTTCCCGGTGACCATTATGGCAGAAGAGGGTGAGATTCGGTTTCAGGACCAAAATGATGAGGCCCGTCTGTTGCTCAGGAACGGGGAATTCCATAGGGTAGATCTCAAAGATCCGGAGGTTTTTGTCAAGGCCGCGTTCGATCGCAAAATCCTGAGACTGGGAGAGGCCGGCCTCAGACTGTCTCGGACGATTTCCCATTATAGAACGGATCGTGAGATGACGATCGGAATGATGCTGGAGCGCGTGAGGCAGTTCGAAGAGGAAATCGAAACAAGGATGTTGGAACGCGCAGAAAACGGTGCAGACCTGATGAGAAAGATTCTGCTGGGCGCAGTTCCGGTTTCCCGGCCATATGGCGCCGCATTGGATCTGTTGGGACGCATCAAGACCGATGCCACAATCATTGGGCACAAGAAACGACAGGCAGACCGGTATCTGGTTGAAATCCACAAGAAACTGTCCATCCCTGTGGCCTGTATCGTTTTTGTTCTGGTGGGTGCACCTCTGGGCATTCGAGTTCGCGGCAGAAGCCCTGCTGTGGGCGCGGGGATCAGTATTGGATTTTTCCTGATGTGGTGGCTCTTCCTGATCGGGGGGGAGACGCTGGCAGACAGGGGGTTCGTTCCACCCTGGATCGCCATGTGGTGTCCCAACATTTTCGTTCTGGCCGGAGGCGGCTGGATCGCAGTGGGTACGGTATTCGAATGGAGACCTGCCTGGAGGCGACGGTGAGAGTATTGAGCCTGTATGTCCAACGCCAGTTCCTGGAGCTTTTCGTGCTGTGCTTCACAGGATTTGTGTGTGTCTTCGTCGTAGTGGATCTGGCGGGTCGCCTGAGTACATTCATCGACCGGGGTGCTGGTCCCATAGCGATTGGGATGTTTTACCTCTGGTCCATTCCATACTTCTCAGTTCTGATCCTGCCCATGGCTATGCTCCTGGCCAGCCTGTTCTGTTTTGGTGGACTGGCAAGATTCGGAGAACTTACTGCCATGAAGGCTGCTGGTGCGAGTTTGTATCGCCTGGTGAGTCCGGTTCTTACAGCCGCTCTTCTGATATGCGCGTGTGCGTTCTTTTTAACCGACTGGGTCATGCCCGGAGCCAACAGACGCAGGTTCGACGTGGAGACAGGCAGGAAGTTGGTTTTTAAAAAGCCGATTCTGTCTCAGATTGTGCTGCGAGACGAGTATGGACAGATCCTTTCCGTTGGCCGGTATCTGCGTGCGGAAATGAAAGGCGAGCAGGTTACGCTAGACCGGTATAAAGGACGCAGGCTCGTGCAAAAGATCCGGGCAGAGGAGTTGATCTGGGAAGAGGGCGGATGGACATTCAAAGACGGCGAAATCCGATCCTTTAC
>CAVOEZ010000646.1:0-3225 GCA_963694355.1 Latescibacteria bacterium UBA2968
GATGTATAGGACAATGAGTACCAGCGAAACGAGTATGGCGCTAACCGCGTCCGCTTTGAGTTCCTTCCCGATTTTTGGACCGACCGCTTCCTGGCGGCGAAGCCACTCTTTCGGGTCCCCGATGCTGGATGCGAAGCGAGACTTCAGTGTGGACTTAATGGCATCTGCTGTCACTGTTCCTTGAGCCTCTTCCTCCACTCGGATCAGTATGTCGTTCGGGGTTCCAAACTGCTTGATTTCGCTATGTCTGAGATCCACATTGCGGTCTTCCATCTCGACCGAACCGAGAGATGCTCGCAGATCACCCACCGATACAGGCGGGTCGAAATGGACCTCCAGGAGTGTCCCGCCGGAAAAATCAATCCCTAAATTATACCCACCCTTTGTGATCACCGATCCAAGCCCAACCAGGACCAGGAGTGCCGACAAGATGAAGGCACCTCGTCGTAAGCCGAGGATATCGAATGAAGGCTTGCTGAAGATATTGAGACGGCCAATGCTGATTGTCGTCAACTGCCAGCGACTGATGAAGATGTTGAAAACGGTGCGTGTTACGAACAGCGCAGTGAACATACTGGAGAGGATACCGATCATCAGGGTTAGCGCAAAGCCCTTGATGGGGCCCGTTCCGAACTGATACAATACGACCGCAGTTATGATTGTGGTCAAGTTCGCGTCGACGATTGTCAGCAGGGCCCTACCGTACCCATTTTCAATAGCAGGCCTCAGGGTCTTCCCGCTGTTCAACTCCTCCCGCACCCGCTCGAATATGAGCACATTCGCATCCACCGCCATACCGATGGTTAGTATGATTCCAGCTATGCCCGGCAGAGTAAGCGTTCCACCGAATCCGGCAAGGACGGCCATCACGAAGAGCAAGTTCAGCATCAGGGCGAGGTTCGCAACAATCCCCGCCATGCCGTAATACAGGATCATAAACACCATGACGATTGCCAACCCGATCAAGGCAGCTTGCTTGCCCTGTTCTATCGAGTCCCGGCCAAGCGATGGCCCGATCGTTCGATCCTCAACAATGGGTGCGTTTGCAGGCAATGCGCCTGCCCGCAGGACGATTGCAAGGTCTTTCGCTTCTTCGATGGTACCGCTTCCTGTAATGATCGATCTGCCATCCCGGATTTTGACGCGGATTGTCGGGGCTGAATAGACCTGGTCATCCAGTATGATACCCATACGATCGTTCACGTGGGCCCCGGTAACACGTGAGAACAGTTTTACACCATCATCTGATGTTGTGAAATTGATGACTGCCTGTCCGGCATTTTCAAATGACTGGCCCGTGGTTACCTTGGCATCCTTGACAATTTCTCCGGTCATTTCGATACGAGAGTTCATGTAATACAACCGGCGATACTTCTGTCCGTCTCCCATCTCCTCGACCTGATTTGCCCACCGGAATTCTGCGTCCCTTGGGATCAGCTTCTGAACTTCCTGTGAGCCGAGTATTGATCGGACCGTTGCGAGATTTCCTACAGGGACCATTAAATCGTCCCCGTAACTGAGGATAAATTTTTTGATGGATGGTTTGTCGTCGGCCGCCTCTTCCCCAAATAATTTCGTGTCTTCCTCCGCGCTGGTATCACCTTCCGCGGCTTGCAGATGGTTTTCGATCCTGTCGAGTATGCTCTCTCTGTCAGAACCCGGCTTCAGGATCTTGAACTCCAGGCGTGCCTGTGTATTGATGAGCTTTTTTGCGCGTTCGACATCCTGGACACCGGGCAACTCGACTACAATTCTCCATTCACCTTCACGATGGATAATAGGTTCAGCCACACCGAATTGGTCTACCCGGTTGGTGATAATCGTCTTCACGCGATCCACTACGTCGCGACGCTGGTCTTCAGGTAAACCGGTGGGATCGACTTCCAATACAAGGTGAATTCCGCCTTGTAGATCCAGGCCCAGATTGATGGCCTTGTCTTTCATTGCTGCATATTCGTCCGTGCCCTGTGGAGGGGGATCGGTATAAAATTGATATGTTGGATAAAGTGAATAAATCGCCAGAACGATTGTGGCGATAATGACCAGGGATCGGAAAGTGTCGCGCTTCATTTGTGGGGTTAAACTCCTTATAAGTCGGCGAATGTGGTCATTGCGCGCCCATGCGGCTGTCTAGACGCAAGACGAACGGCCCGGCCAGCTAGAGAAAAAGAGACGAGGGCAGAGTAGCAGGCCGAAATATCGTACTGGCCCCGGTCCCCAGCTCTGATTTTTCATCGATCGCGATCTACCACCTGCAGCACAGCGAGCTCGAGAGCTTGACGGGCATCGGAGGTGGTAAGCGCTCCCAAACTTTTAAGACCTGAGGTTGCATACGCTAATGCTTCTTCGCGGGCCTCTTCTATGCCTCTGTATCGTTCAACAAAATGGAATACTTCTTGTAATTCTTCATCAGATTCAATCCCACTACGTACCTTGGCCTGAATTCGTTCGGCTTCCCCATTGGGGCAATTTCCCAGGGCCCTTATGAGGGGTAATGTAAGTTTTCTTTCGCGGACATCATTGCCCACAGGCTTCCCCAGCGATTTCTCATCGCCAGTGAAGTCCAGAAGATCATCCGTAATCTGGAAGGCAATGCCCACTTCCTTTCCAAATGTTGACATCTGTGCGATCTGCTCGGGCGTTCCGCCGCCCAGGATGGCACCCACTTCGCAAGATAAGGCCATTAAGGAGGCCGTCTTCTTGTCGATCATGCTGAAGTAAATTGCCGATTCCGCCTCCACGCTACCCTGAATCTCCTGGATCTCTCCCTCGATCATCCTGCCGACAGCACTGGTGGCTGCTCTCATGACCTCCATTGAATCCAATCCAACCAGAACCTGCAGCGCGCGTGCCAGGAGAAAATCCCCCATTAACACAGCGGCCTGGTTTCCCCAGCGGAGGTTGAGGACTTCTGTTCCTCTCCGTTTATCTGCAAAATCAATAACATCGTCATGAATCAGTGTTGCAGTATGGATGATCTCTATCCCAATGGCCGCATCTATGGCACGATCGGAACACTCTCCAATGGCCTGGGCGGTCAGAAGCGATAGGGCAGGGCGCAGAATTTTGCCACGCGTCTCCATTATCCGATCACCCATGGCCTGGACCAGTGGCACTTCGGATTCGAGGGTCGTTTTGAAACGCTCCTCGAAGCGGCCAATTTGGGGCTGGATAGGCAGGAGAATCTGATTTAGCATAGGGTGTCCGGATGAATTCAAGGTTTAT
>CAVOEZ010000647.1:0-3224 GCA_963694355.1 Latescibacteria bacterium UBA2968
CTGGGGAAGCTCACTTCTGTATCAGATTACCGGAGAGGAGGTCTATCTCGATTGGTCCTGCCGAATGGCGGATTGGTATGTGGAAACGCAAAGGCCGGAGGGGTTCTGGTACTGGAAGGGTTATGAGAAGCTGGGCTTACAGATCGAACTGACTTTGGAATTCGTGATGCACGTGGAAAATCTTGCGAGTGGATTGGCCTCTCGCTGAAGGGGAGTTCTGGGGATGAAGGTACTCGTGACGGGAGCCACCGGGAGAATCGGTACTCATCTTGTCCGGGAGCTACTCGGTGAGGGACATCGGGTGCGGGCACTGGTGATGCCTGGGGATTCAACCTCGATCCCGGTATCGGTGGAAGTGGTTACCGGGAGCCTATCGGACCAGGATGCTCTGGCACAGGTAGCAGAGGGTGTAGAGGCAGTTTTTCACCTTGCTGGCGCCCTGACATCCAGAGGTCACACCGAGGACGATTTTGTCGAGTCGAACGTGAGAGGTACATTCAACCTGCTTTCCGCTGTCCGGGATCGAGCGCCAGGGATCCAACGGTTCATCTTCGCCAGCAGCGATGCTGTGTACTACCAGGGAGCGGACCATATTGCGCACTATTTGCCCGTGGATGAGGAACACCCCAGGTTGGCCGGTTCGGTTTACGGCGCGACGAAAATTGGCGCCGAGGAAATGTGCCTTTCATTTCACCGGGGATTTTCATTGCCCACCACGATCCTTCGCTTCGGGGCAACTGTAAACGCGAAGGAGCTGGTTGACCCCACCAGTGTGTTTGCCCGCTGGTTGTTCCTGAGGGCAGCGATCGATGCCCTGGGTTCAGGCGCAGAAGGGGACGCGCAAAAATCACTGGAGATTCTCAAGGCTCACGATGCGGATGAAGATCGGCTTCTGGTGCTGGCTGATCTGGAAGGCAATCCCGAGGTGCGACAATGGGCGGATGCGAGGGATATTGCCCGGGGATGTCTCCTTGCGCTGAATTCTCATGAAGCGGTTGGTGAAACATTCAATCTTGGGGGTGCCGCCGCGTTCTCGATGGCTGATCTTGTTTTGTTTCTTTCCGAATGTCTGAAGCTTCCCGTTGTGAAGGCATGTTTGCCGACAGCCCGCCCTCCCTGGCATCTCAGTAGTGCCAAGGCAGAACGAATCCTGGGTTACACACCCGCTTACACGGTCTACGATATGGCCGAGGAGGCAAGTCTTGAGGGCGCGGTCCAGAGAAATGGTGCTTCTTAAGGACGGCGAAGTTTCTATTCGCATCATATTCTTCCGCCTTAGGGCCGGGGTCTCTCGAGCTCAGCAATTCAGGTTCAGGCATAAAGTTGTTACTTCTTGAAGCTGGCCATCCACTGTAACGGTGATCCTGGTAGATCCGTTCTCCAAATTTTGGATCGTGTCTACCCTTGCCTCAGCCGAACGCTTATCAGTTGAAGGTACGAACAAGACCGCAAATCCCTTCGCGGCTGTTTCAGGATCAGCCCGATAGTGCAAGACACTGGTGGATTCCGGCGGGTTGCCATACATCATCCATCGGTTGGCCGATTCCACATCGACTTGCCATCCATTCTGGCCTGCGACCATTTGTAAGCCGGTGCCTCGCTTTCCCTTTATCTCCACAACTTGTGTGCTCGAAGAGACGGATATCTGTTCTACGGGGAAGTGAAAATTCTCCCATACTTCTTCATCACTGGCTAGATCGAACTCGTCGAACAAGATCCAGTAGCTGCGATTTATAAAGAAAATGTGGCGACGAATGACGGCATTGCCTTTCGCGCATTCGACTGTGATCTGTCCGGCTGCGTAATCCAGTTCGCGCGATGTTTCCCAATGCAATACTTTTGGCGAGGGATTATTGGGTAGCATGTTCTTTCCCAGCGTTGGGCAATTGTGCCACCAGCTTCGTTTCGAGAGTTCTCGCTCTCCGGTATAATAGTGTCCGGTTCCCGGTTCTGTAAGCAGTCGTTCGCCGCCTGCCCAGATCTGAATCGAGAGCGTGTCGGGGTGATGATGTCCACCGTCGGGACTGATGTTAAACAAGAGATAGTGTGCTTGCCTCGACCAGTCGGATCGCATAACCGCAAGCTGGGCATCCGGCAACAGGACCGACAGGTCTTCTGGTGGTGTTCCGACCTTGCCATTAGATACGAGGTAGCGCCAATCATCTCTGTTGAACACGTTGGCTGAGAGTTGGATCAGGTCACGCTGGTCCACGATGTCGGCCGTGTAATCATCGTTGATACCAGGAGTTGTGAAAGAAGGCGTCAAGACAGAGACCAGGGATTGAGTGGCATTCTCGGTGAGGACCAGGAAACGCTCGGGAAAGGTCATCTCAGAGTCCAACTGTCTGCCCAGGTGGATCATTGATACAGGGTTGCCGATGAAGCCGCAGTGATAGCCGAATGCACGGTGAAAATGGGTGCCGTCCGGAAGCAGTTCACGTTCCATGCCGGCGATGAAGTTTTTCCACATCCTGGACATCCAACCATTTGATTCCCGGAGTTCCGGCAACAGCACGCCCGTGAGAAAAGTGGACTTGCCGCAGTGAACCAGATAGTTGTCACTGTAGGCCTGCTCATCCAGATCGTGCACGTGGCGGACGTGAGCCACCAGATATCTCAGAAGGATTGTGTGGAATCGATCGGTGAATCGGGGACTGTCCTTCATCACCATATACGCGATCAAGGTTTTGGCAATCCTGACTGCCGCATAGCCGCGATGGGTCCACGCACAGTTTGCGGGCTTTCCCGGATCCGGTCCGGTTCCAAAATCATTGTGTCCCTCGGGAAGCCGAGGACAGTGATCGATGTGGGCACCAATCATTCGGATGAACTGGTCTGCCCACCGATCGTCGGGACCATGATATTGCGCCAGTGTGAGGTACACGAATATCCAGTTGTTTTGATGCACGATCTGAAACAACCGGTCGTTTGGATGCTGTATCAGATAGTCGTAGTCGTCATCGGCAGTCATCTCAGGTGGGTCGAAGTCGTGTATCCTGGGCCGACCTGCGATCAGGTCCTCGGCGCGCGCAGGGTCAAAACTTCCATCTTCCCTGTATAATCCCCAGGACTTCGAACCCACCATTTCTTCTCGAAAGTCGGTGTCGTGCAGGTGCTCGAGCAGACCCGATTTGTCGCGCATGTGGTTTGCCCAGTTTGCTTCGGAGAGGTCGCCGGCCCCGGAAAGAGGTCGCGCGGGTTGCTCTATCCCTCCCATGTCCACC
>CAVOEZ010000648.1:0-3221 GCA_963694355.1 Latescibacteria bacterium UBA2968
CGTTGCGGCCGTCACACCATCCACGCACCCCGTTCCCACAACCATCAATAATTCAATAAGCCTTATTGCCGCCGGCAACAGTGCGGTGTTTGCGCCCCATCCGAGTGCAAAAAACGTTTCCATGGTGGGAGTACAGATCCTGAACAAGGCGATTGTGTCAGCTGGTGGTCCCCCGAATCTGGTGACAGCGGTAAGGGAACCAAGCATCCAGACAGCTCAGGATTTGTTTGTCCATCCAGACATAGATTTGATACTGGTCACGGGCGGGGGCGGCGTCGTAAAGGCCGCGATGCAAGCGCCAAAAAGGGCGATAGCGGCGGGTCCTGGCAATCCTCCTGTTGTGGTAGACGAAACTGCGGACCTTGGCAAGGCTGCCCAATCCATCATCGAAGGTGGGGCCTTCGACAACAATATCCTGTGCATTGGCGAAAAGGAAATCTTCGTTGTAGAGAGCGTTGCCAATGAACTGAAGCAGCAATTGTTAAACAGAAAGTGCGTGGAATTGGACAGCGCCCAGATAGATGCCCTGGCAAAAATCGCATTTCCCACGGATCAGAAAGGGGAATGGGTGATCAACCGGGAGCTGGTCGGCAGAAACCCGCACGTGCTGGCGGAAACCATAGGCCTAAACGTGGCCCCCGATACAGAACTGCTCATCGGCGAGACCATAGCAGAACACCCATTTGTGCAGCGCGAGCAAATGATGCCGTTCATCCCTATCGTCAGAACGCCGGACGTGGACACGGCTATCCGGCAGGCCGTCCAGGCTGAACAAGGCTACCACCACACGGCAATCATGCATTCCAAGAATGTGGAAAGCATGACCAACATGGCCAGGGCCTGCCGATGTACCCTGTTTATCAAGAATGGGCCCAGCTCTGCAGGTCTGGGTGCTGGTGGTGAAGGGTATACTTCCTTCTCGATTGCCACGCCTACCGGCGAAGGTTGCACCTCCGCCCGCACCTTTACCCGGCAACGCCGATGCACGCTCGTAGACTACTTCAGGATCGTCTGATGAGACTTGGAGAGGTCATTGGAAAAGTCGTTGCCACCAGAAAAGACCCGTCACTTACGGGATGCAGATTGCTCATCGTACAACCCCTTGATCATGCAGGAAAAAAAGTAGGCCGACCCTTGATTGCAGCCGATGTCGTCAGTTGCGGACAGGGAGAAACGGTATATTGGGTAAGTGCCAGAGAAGCCCCGAACGCACTCCCGTCCGACAGTCCTGTAGACGCTGCCATAGTGGGCATATCAGATCGCATCGACGTGAATAACCTGTAAAATATCCAGAACTGAGCTCGCCTATGTTCCTTGCCCTCGTACTTGGAAGTGTGGTCTCCACAGTAAAACATCCGGCGTACAACGGCACGAAACTCATGATCGTACAACCCCTGAAACCGGACGGGGAAGCAGCCGACGATTCCCTTCTGGCAGTCGACACTGTCGGCGCCGGGCCAGGAGAAAAGGTCCTTGTGGTTCGTCAGGGCGCTGCGGCAGCGCAGGTTCTTGGAGTCCCCCGTCCACCCATCCGGTCGGTGATTGTTGGAATTGTAGACCGGGTGGAACTACACAACTGAGAAAATTATTATGACACAGCACCAGACGAAACTGGACATCCTCGAGGCAGGCAGGCGACTTTACCAGAATGGATACATCGTATCCAGCGACGGGAATGTGTCTGCGCGCATCGATGAGGACAGAGTTATTGCGACCCCAACGGGACTGTGCAAAGGCACCCTGAAAATGGAGGACCTCTGCATCTGTGATATGGATGGCAACCTTGTAAGCGGACGCCTCAAACCCTCCTCCGAGATAGGGATGCACCTTTTTCTATATCGGGAACGTCCGGATATCAAAGCCGTTGTTCATGCACATCCGCCCACCGCTACAGGGTTTTCGGTCGCCGGAATCCCACTGACTGATTGTGTACTTCCAGAAGTGATTATTACTGTTGGTTCCATTCCCATCGCCAAATATGGCACCCCTGGTGGCCCCGAAATCTCGGAGCCCATTCGCCAGTATGTAAAGGACTACGACGCATATCTGCTCGAAAATCATGGTGCTACTACCGTGGGTTCAGACGTGATGAATGCCTACTTCAAAATGGAAACCATGGAACATTTTGCCAAAATCCTGTTCGTTGCCAAACAGCTTGGTGGGGTAAATGTCCTGGACAATGAACAGGTAGGCAAACTCCTTCAGATCCGCGATCGCCTCGGGATCAAGGGCCCGAATCCCGCTTGTGATATCCCGCCCTCTTCTCCTGTGACTTCTCAAAAGGGTATTCCTACTGTTCGGACGAAGTCAGCTGGGGGCACAACACCTGCAACTGGTCAGAAGGGTGCAGCCTCGAACGACACTCTCGTTGATGAGATCGCCCGCCAGGTGATGAAGCAATTGACCAGGACCTGAGCCTGACTCGTTGCTTATCTGAATTATTCATACGCGAACAACCCAATCTCATGAAAATTCTGGTCGCAAATGTCGGCAGCACGTCGTTCAAGTATAAGCTGCTTGATATGTCCAACGAGACCCTCCTGGCCGAAGGACGGATCGAGAGGATCGGCGATCGTGCTGCTCCCGTTGAGCATTTTTTCAGCGGACAACGCGTAAAAAAGTCCTGTTCCATACCGGACTATCCCTCGGCAATAAGGGAGGTAATGACCAGCCTCTCAGGGCTGATTGCTTCCCCATCGGACCTGGACGCGGTTGGTTTCAAAACCGTGCACTTGCGTGGCGAGCCCGGTGTTTATCTCCTGAACGAAGAAGTACTTCAGCGAATGGCCGATTACAACGATCTGGCCCCTGCGCACAACCCGCCCTATATCCAGGCCGTCCGGATATTCCGCGAAATGTATCCCGACCTTCCGCTTGTGGGTCTTTTTGAAACCGCTTTCCACACCACCATTCCGGATTATGCCTACACCTATGGCGTGCCCTATGAATGGCAGGAGAAATATGGGGTGCGCAAATACGGATTCCATGGTGCCTCACACCGTTACGTCTCTCAGAGAATCCACGAACTGATCGACCTTCCTGAAAAGGACTGCAAACTCATTTCCTGTCATCTGGGCGGCAGCTCGTCGCTTTGTGCAATAGTAAATGGTCGCTCCATCGATACGACGATGGGTTTTTCCGCGCAGGATGGCCTGTTGAACAGCACCCGTAACGGGTCTATGGATCCCTTTATTATCCCGTTTATCATGGATAGAGAGGGA
>CAVOEZ010000649.1:0-3219 GCA_963694355.1 Latescibacteria bacterium UBA2968
TGTCCTCATGACACGCGAGGAGTCCACCGGAATGGTGGTATACTCCTGCTGCGTGAACGCCTCCGGTCTCCACAAAGGTGGGTTGGCGAACACTAAGCCGATCCACCATTTCGAGCAGGGCGCTGGCTTCCACCTGTGGCCCCGGATCTACAGACTTGCATCTCTCGAGAAGGTCCTGAATGCTTTGTCGACCACACACGCCGCACGCTGAAGTCGTAAGCGTCCCTCTTCTGGATGAACTCACCCGCTCCACCTTCAGGGAATGGCCAGGCGCCGGCGTCACATCGATGCTGTTACCATATTCTTTGGAACCAGGACGACCGCAATGGTATACTCGCCCAATGTCATCGAGCGATTCAATGATTCCCTCGGCGAACAAGAAGCCCACAGCAAGTTTGTCGTCCGCCCCGGGGGTTCTCATCGTAATGGCAATCGTGTCACCCGCCACACGAATCTCTAGCGGCTCTTCAACCGCAATTGCATCTTGCGATGGAGCCTCCAGACTTCCCTGCCTCAGGCGAGTGATCGTCCTGGCTGTATGACCTGAATCCATATCCGGCTCCCACCGGTCTCCCTCTTGCGAACCGTTTGCCACGGATCCAACTCTGCGCGCTCCCAATGATCTTTAACTGGCAAGGACAGGCGCTTCAATCGCCTCGATCCTGACGGGGCAGACCTTCAACTCTGCCGTTTCCGTAATGGGATCGTACCCGGAACCGGTCAGGACATTCACAGGCACATCGTTAAAACTGAAGCTGGCGAATACCGTTCCCCTGGGCGATCGTTCAGTAGCTTCCACCTTCACCTGTACCGCGCCCCGGGCACTGGACATCCTGCACCAGCCCCCATCGCTTAGGGCCCAGGCTTCTACATCTTTAGGGTGCACCTCGAGCGTTTCCTCCGAGAGCAAATAGTCGATGCCTTGAGATCGTCCCGTCTGCGTTCTGGTATGATACGACTGGAGGCGCCGGCCTGTGGTGAGCCAAACCGGGAAGTCATCGCTGATCGTTTCGGCGGGATCACGATATCGGTGCCGAGTGAAGATGCCACGTCCGTTTGTAAATTCTTTTTCGTGGAGAATTACCGTACCCGGATGTCCCTCTTCGGGCACTGGCCACTGGTATTCACCCAATTCGATGCGATCCCAGTTCAAGCCTTTGTAGATTGGCGAGACTTCACAGAGTTCGTTAAAGACTTCCTTCGGGCCGTCGTAGTCGAACCCGGGCGTTCCCATTCGCTTTGCAATCGCCGCGATAATCCACCAGTCGGGCTTTGCCACGCCGGGTGGCGGCACGGCAGCCCGGAGTCGCTGGACACGCCGTTCGGTATTGGTGCACACACCGTCTGTCTCTCCCCAGGAAGTCGCGGGGAAAACCACGTCTGCGAGCTCAGCCGTCTCGGTCATGAAAATATCGATCACCACGAGATGGTCCAGACTCTCCAAGGCGTGTGTGCAGTGCGAACGATCCGGATCCGACACGATGGTGTTCTCGCCATCGATCAACATCGCCTGGATCTGGTCGCCGCAACGGTCAAGGGCAGTTACTTTGGTGATCCCCTTTTCCAGATCGAGGTCACGACCATAAATCGCCTGAAACTTCTCCTGAATCGCCGGATCGGTCACCGCCTGGAATCCTGCGTAATTCGAGGGAATCGCCCCGCTGTCCCCGGCGCCCTGGATATTGTTCTGTCCGCGCATCGGGTTGATGCCGGTACCCTCACGGCCCACATTTCCGGTCATCAGCGCAAGATTGCCCAGACTTTGGACATTGTCCACGCCACAGATATGCTCTGTGATCCCCAGGGTATAGTAGATCGCACCCTTGTCCGCCTTACCGTAGAGGATGGCAGCTTTCTCGATATCTTCGGCAGGGACACCTGTAATGGTCTCCGCCCACTCAGGTGGATACCCTTTGATATGCTCGAGGAATGCCTCGCTCTCTACTGTCCGATCGCGAATGAATTCCTCATTGACCAGACCCTCTCGGTCGATCACGTGGGCCATTCCCAGCAGGAGCGCCACGTCTGATCCGACGCGAATGGGGAGATAGACATCTGCCAATTCCGCGAGGTCGATGCGCCTCGGATCGGCAACGATCATCCTGGCGCCTTTCCTGAGCGCCCGCTTCAAGCGTGTTGCGGCGACAGGATGGCACTCGGTCATATTCGTGCCGATGGCGAAGATGACATCCGGCTTTTCCATATCCGCCAGGGGGTTCGACATTGCACCGCGTCCAATGGTGGCTGCCAGACCGGCAACCGTTGGAGCGTGTCACGCACGGCTGCAATTGTCAATTTGGTGGGTGCCGAACCCCGCCCGGATAAATTTCTGCATCAAGTAAGCAGCCTCGCTCGGCGCCCGCCCCGAGGCGACCCCGTAAACACTGTATCGTCCGTTTTCATCCCTGGACTTGACAAATCCGGCGGCGGCCCGATCCAGGGCGTCATCCCAGGTCGTTTCCTGAAACTCTCCGTTTTCGTCCTTCACCAGAGGCACTTCGAGTCTATCCCTGTGCTGAACGAAATCGAACGCGAATTGTCCCTTGATGCACAAAGCGCCCAGATTGGCGGGACCGTCCATTGCCGGCTGGATCCCGACAATTTTCTCGCCGCGGGTCATAATGTCAACCGAGCACCCGACACCACAATACGCACAGATCGACCTTGTTTTCTCGACAGGCTCCGTCATTTCTTCGGCACGGAGGGCCTTTTTATCACCCAGCGCGCCGGTGGGGCAGGTCTGAACGCACTGTCCGCAGAAGGTGCACGCCGATTCCCTGAGATCACCGTCGAACTCGGTGGTGATCTGAGTTTCGAATCCCCTGTTCATCACGCTGATGGCGTAGTCACCTTCCTGCTCCGCACAAACACGCACACAGCGATAACAGGAAATGCATTTGTCATAATCGCGCAAGAGAAAGGGATTCTCGTCATCCTTAGTGGTTCCGGATTTGGAGCCGGCGAACCGATCGCTCCGAGCGTCGTACCGATCCGCCAGGTCGCAGAGTTCTTGAGACGCGTATCCCCTGAGCGGGTCTACTTCGTGCCCGCTATTTTCCGAAAGCACCATCTCCAGCAGCACTTTTCGGTGCTTCTCTATGTTTTCCGTAGAAGTCTTGACGACCATCCCTGGTTCTGCCGGTGTGGTGCAGGACGCCACAGGCAGGCGAGCCCCTTCCACCTCCACAACGCAGAGCCGACACGCCCCAAACGCCTCCA
>CAVOEZ010000650.1:0-3219 GCA_963694355.1 Latescibacteria bacterium UBA2968
CAGGGATGACATACTGCAGTGCGAAGTCCGCATCAAATCCCCAGATTCCACCGTAGTTGTCTGGATCGGACATAGCGTGGGCGTACATTCGGAAGACGAGCGCGCAATAAATCTCTGCGTAGACATTCTTGCCAGTGAGTCCATACATCAAGCCGGTCTGACCGATTTTTCCCCAGAGCCCCGTGTGTGTGCCGCGTTTCAACGCTTCCTCGGCCGATTGCATTTCTGTATCGAAGTCCGGATCATCCAGCAGATTCGGAATATGGAGCGCGTCGTGCGCGCATGACACTTCGAACAAGGGTCCGATCTTTGTTGGCTTTCCTGACCCGAGATGCTCCAGAAAGATATCGATGCCTTTGCGAACTCCTTCGAAATCGCTGCCGAGCAGCCCGATGGCATTCTTTCCGTTGCCCCAGGGATCGTGGATGGTCTGGACGAGATGTCCACCGTTTCCGGGGAACAGATGATCCGCAGGGGTGTAGCTGTATCCGTACAATTGAAACAAGATCCGATTGTTGTTCAGATTGCCCAGGAGGATCAGATTCTTTCGGCGTACCTGTTGGAGTTCATCCGACGAAACCAGAGGGATCCGGACCCCCAGGCGATCCTGCATCTCCATCTGAAGCCGGCCGGCAAGCTGTTTGTGCTCTGCATCTACCGGGTGGACGATCGCGCATTTGGATCGGCCGCCTTCAGTCAGCGTTGTGTAGGGATAGCTGGGCTTGGGTTTCTTTAACGATTTGAGAAATGGATCCGGCAACATAACAGGAACTCCGGTTGTGAAGTTCAATTCCTATCTATGGGTCTGCCCTGAATCGATGCGAATGCGTCACCAAGAGAAGACAGGTTTTCGGCGTTTGGGCGACCTGAGAAGAGCATGCCATTGCACTTGTGTCTGGTCACTGAATCACACAATTGTCTTACCAGGTCTGGCGGGCCAGAAGCAGATATGGGTGGATAAATGGGACGCGTACCGGAGGTCCGGGTTCTCAACCGAATGACCTCCCGGTCATACATTTTCGCAATCGGCAGCTCACCATTCTGGATTTCCTTTACTGACAAAGGAAGCTCGAAGTCTTCATATCCAAAGAGTTGATATACAAGTTGCAACGCATCCCTTTCTTCCAGATCTGGTACCAGTCGACAAAGCGCCGGCGCCCATTCTGTGGCCAGATTGGTTACTGTGGTCGCCCAGCCCACCACACCGCCCGAAGAACTGCCTCCGGTCAGGAAATCGCTCCCGAGTTCCCACTCATTATAGTCGTGTCCTCCCAACAGGGCGATGGAGGGTGGAAAGACATCACTCCCGAAGACCTTGTCTTTACCTGCAGTTTCCTGCACGGCCGTTCTGAATTCCTGCATCCTGATGGCCAGAACTTTCGAGCGGAATTCAAACCATTCCACCACGGATGGATCCGCGCCCAGGAATGAGAGAAACAGCCAGAAATCGGGGTTGGTTTGCAAAGCCTGCTTGATCGTCTCAGAGGTAAGTCGACCCAATGAATTCTTGAGGTTCACCAAGCCCGCCTTCATCCGCTGGAAGTCATACCCGAGTCGTGAGGCTTCCTCCTGACAGGATGGGCAGGCACACGCGAACAGGGATGACAGATTGCCCGGTGCAGGATATCGCGAATGGTCTACGTCGAATCCATCGATATCGTATCGCTGGGCCACATCTACAAGGCAGTCTCGGGTCCAGTTGACAAGTCGTGGACGGCTGGGGCACAGCCCGATGCCCCATTGCTTGTATCTGGGGTCCAGAGGTTTCTGGTCTATGTCGACCATTGCATATTCCGGGTAGACATCTCCACCATAACTCCAGAGTCCTATGTGTCCCCAGATTTCTATTCCAAGCGATCGACATCTTTCGATCACGCGAAGCAGCGGCGCGTCGTCGAAACCACCCACCGTACCGCAGACTGCGGGGTATATTCCCTGTCTGGCCCTGGGGTGCAGTTGCTCCCGGGTTCTCCAGTCTTCGAACGGACTGGACTTTACAATCTCGGGAGAGGCAGCGAATCCGGAGGTGTGACATATGAAGCTTTCCGGCATTATGGTCGTCAGCCCGATTTTGTCACGGAGTTCGTCTAGAGCATCCAGATCTTCCGCAACACGTTCGGTTTCGCAAAACCAGATCAACCTTTTTGGGTGCATTGAGGTTCCAGTCAAAGAGGGTAAGGGTGTAGTCAGGTTAACAGACTTGCGATGTGCTTCTTAAAGCGGGACTCGAAATCAGGTGTGCACCACCGGAAGGATGTTACCTCATAACCCTCTTCCGGGAAGTTTTCGGCCAGGGGGAGATAGAGGAAGTTGTCATTGCAGTTTGCGACGGAGGCTATGAACTCGTCAGGGATCAATGACTGTGCATAGAGCTGGTATTCGACAAATGGTTCGCCAGACAGGAACAGGAGTCGATTGGTACCGATTTTGAGCAGATCGACTGGATAGGATGTGTTCTTACCATACATATAGCTACTAAGCACCGCGGCTTTCACGATGCGCTTTCCGAATGGGACATCCTCATCGCGGACGAAGGCTTTCAAGGTTTCTACGTCCAAATCTTCTCGAGGAAATGGAAATCCGCCGGACACCCATTCGAATGTCTCCGCATTTTCCCAGGACATGTTACCCAGATTCCGCAATATGCCGGTGGCAAGTTTCTCGCCGAAGTGTGTTACATTTCCTTCCAGGTCCGTGGATGAGGAGTACTTACCAGCCGTCACATTTCCAAAGGGTCCTGAGAAGTAAAGGTGCAAGCCGTCAGGACGATCGCTTTCGAGTCTGTTCAGAGCTTCACCCTCGGCATCTGCGCTGTACATTTGACGACCATTTGATACTTGAGGGTGTGTGGCGTAGAAGGACATCGAGCAAAGCAGATCACCCTGAAAATCCCTGAACGCCAGGGTGCGAAGCATTGGATCGATGGTGCCCACAGGTTCAGACTTGAGGGATTCATCTCCGCTCCGGCTGAACCGCATCGCGCGGACTTTCCCATCCTCACCGAGGATACGTCGGTTGGACGCGAATCCGAACAGCCTTTGTTCGGCGTGACCTACAGAGGCCGCTTCCGTCAGATCGATAAGACTTTTCTTCGCAGCCATCGCACAATCGTTCACAAGTTCGGTCCACCATTCGAGAGGGAACGGCACACCACCGAGGAGATCTGCCAATTCGAAATTGAGCAGCGGCGTATCGTGCTGATGGACACAGTGCACAACG
>CAVOEZ010000651.1:0-3212 GCA_963694355.1 Latescibacteria bacterium UBA2968
GTTCCAGCGTAATATGATTCCTAATTATGTGTAATTTGAACCTGGCAAGATGGTCTTGCCAGGTTCTTGTTTTTATAAAGCAGTACTGAATCTAAATCAAGATAACAACAACAACATGTCTGTTAATCATGTGGAAAGTTGGTGGTTAATATGTATCCACCCTGTAAACAGGGGACGAATCGCATTCAGCCCTACCCTTCTGGTGGGGATACAATGTGGAGTATGTGTTTATAACCTGAAGGTTTTCCCCACTGATTCCAATGTCTCCTTCCCAATGTCAGTTATTCACATGTTATCCCCAAAAAGGTTGTCTATAAGAATGCGATGCCAATCGGTCATAAACATTGTGTCAAAGGGAATAATTGTTAATTTAGTTATTGTTCAGAAGGGAGTTATTCCTAGTTATCCACATCATCATGTGGATAACTTTCATTTTCGACAATTGACCGCTTGAGTGGATGGTTTTAAAGATGAGTATGGGATGTTTTTGGCATGCAGGTGTTTACCTGCAGGTTTCAAAGTATGGTGCCTATTTGTAGTGAACATTGGTGTAGTTCACGTCTTGAAAACCAGGCAACCCCATCTTTGACTAAACAGGCCCTTTTCGGAGGTAGATATTAATTGACAAAATACCGAAAAATCAGTATATTACGTCGTAATCAGGTGCGTGAAAACCGAAGCCGTTTTTAACCCATCTAAAGCGTCTTTTTGGTGCTCCTGGTCTCCCTTTCAGCAGACCCCCAGATGTGCGTTCCAGGGAACATTCCTTCTACAGAGGAGATCTTCTTTTATGAAGGTTGTAATCAGTCAGGATGAACTGCTTCGAGGCATCAACTCCGTTCTGGACGTTGTGCCATCCAAGACGGCGCTTCCAGTACTCTCAAATATCCTCTTCGAGGCTTCTGAAGGTGGGTTGAGGCTAAGCGCTACAGATCTGGATATTTCGATTGTTTGTGGTTTAAACGCGTCCGTAGAAGAAGGTGGGGCAACTACGGTACCTGCACGTAAATTCGCAGAAATCGTTAGAGAGTTGCCGAATGAGGGCATCATACTCAATGCGGAAGAGGGCAGGGTTACCCTCCAGAGACAAACAGGCGGTGAAGGCACTTATGCCCTCATGTCCGTTCCGGCAGAAGATTTTCCTGAATTGCCGTCGAAGATAGAGGGACCTGAACTTCTGTTCGAGAGCCAGGGTGATGGGGATGAGAATCATCAGGCAGCGCTTTTGAAGGACATGATATCAAAAACGGTATTTGCGGTTTCTCGAGATGAAACGCGGCCCGTATTGAACGGCGTTCTGTGGCAAGTGGCCGATGACAGAATGACCATGGTTGCTACCGATGGTGCCAGGCTTGTGAAATACTCCAAAGCGGTTGACGAACCACAGTCGGGCGGTGTAAGTACCGAGGCCATTGTACCCACACGTGCCCTGAACCATCTATCGAAACTGATGTCTTCGGGTAGTCGTCTCAAAAAAGTACAATTTGGGCAGAATCACTTGATGTTCAACCTGTCGTCTTCAATTGACGAGGATTCCAATGGTGGTGACGTACGGTTGTTCTCTCGCCTTGTAGAAGGACCCTATGTTGACTATGAGCAAGTGATTCCCCAGGGAAATGAAAAGCGACTCAAAATCGCGAATGGTTTGCTTTCTCCTGCGGTGAGGCGGGTTTCGATTTTGTCAAGCTCGCAGACGCACCAGGTCAGATTTCTGATCAGCCCCGGCGAAGTAGAACTTTCAGCCACCAGCCAGGAGATTGGCGGCGAGGCTCGCGAGACTCTGGAAGCGGATTACGGTGAAGAAGAAATGGCCATCGGATATAATTCGACCTATTTAATGGACATTTTGAGAAGGATCGATTCTGATCACATCGTGTTCGAACTTGACAGCCCTGTCACCGCGTGCATTATCCGGCCATCGGATCAACCAGATGGGGAAGACTATCTCTGTTTGCTGATGCCACTGCGACTTAACGACTAAGCGATTTGTGTGCTTTGCAAATAACCGCAATCGAGTTGGAAAACTATCGCAATTTTGAACGTGCCAAATTCAGTTTCGACAGGAAACAGACAGCCGTCTGCGGTGAGAATGCAAGAGGGAAGTCGAACCTGCTGGAATCGATATTTTTTCTGGCAATTGGAAAGTCCGGGCGTGGTGCTAGAGACAAGGATGTGGTAAAGTGGGGAAAGGACTTTTTCAGCATCGATGCAGTGACATCCCGAGACGAGCAACCGGTTCCCATTCGCATTGCATATGATTCCCGATTAGGGAAAAAGAAGGCCTACCTTGACGCAAACCCTCTCCCGCGACTTTCAGAATTGATTGGTAGATTCAACGCGGTTCTGTTCTCTCCCGAAGATGTAGACCTGGTCCTGAGGGATCCCCCTCAGCGCAGACGACTCCTGGACATACTGGTTTCTCAATGCAATGCGGCTTACCTCTCCGATCTGGATCAGTTTCGCAGGGTTCTTTCACAAAGAAATCGCCTGCTAAAAGAAAGCGATCGTCTCGACCCCACCCAGCTTGCTCCCTGGAATGGTCAATTGGCTGCGCTCGGCGCACGCATCGTTCTCGCTCGGCTCCAGGCTCTCGATGAGATCGAACCGATGGCCCAGGCCTATTACCGGACCATCTCTGCGTCGCCAGAGGTATTTGGTTCAACATATAGAAGTCTGGTCAAATCGGAGGATCGCGAACGGGCCCAGGAGATACTTGCCGATGCACTTCTCGACAGACAGGCCGAGGAGTTTTCAGTCGGATATACACTTAGTGGGCCCCATCGAGATAATCTTCTGTTTACCCTCGATGGACGAAGTGCCCACCAGTTCGCTTCAAAAGGCCAACTAAAAAGCGTTCTGCTTGCCTGGAAACTTTCCGAGGCATCCTTTCTGGATTCGCGTACGGGCTATGCGCCCGTCCTTTTGATGGACGACATCTTTTCCGAGTTGGACAAGAAACGCGCAGAGTCGCTCCTTGAGCTTGTGGCCTCATTCGGACAGGTAATTTTGACATCTGCACGTGATCCTGATCTGGCTTTTGAAGGCAAAGGCTACACGCGAATCGACCTTTAAGGGCGGTTAGCAGAAACGAACGAAGGGCCTCACATGCTGCAAGGCTCAAAAAAAGACGATGCGCTTAGATCCAGACTCACCGTTCCTCTGGGTGAGGGAATAATGCACTGCCTTCGTGGACTGGGAATCGAGGGAAAGAT
>CAVOEZ010000652.1:0-3207 GCA_963694355.1 Latescibacteria bacterium UBA2968
CAAGGTATCCATTTGGTTGTCACCGCAATTTGTAAGCTACCTATTCGGAGGCCAAACGGCCAACATTCAATTACCTGTTGACACCTACCGAGCCGAGACGGATATTTCAGTCGTTCGATCAGTGATTGTCCAGGCCAAAACGATCTGATCTGAACCGCGTTTCAAATGGGAAAAGGTAGACGGATTTTCAGGGAAACCTTGAAGACCGGATGAGGTAGGCCCCCGTCACCAGATCGCTTAATCATAAACCAGATGGGGATTCCATGCGTCATGCCATAAATGAGGTTTTGGAGCATCTGAACAGGATTCACAAGACTATGGACAAGCTCCGGAGGATGAGACCGAATTCCTTGACGCCCATCCAACATTACGCGACGATTTTTTCAAGATGGAAGAAGAGTTGTTAATGGCGATGGAAAAGATGGAGAAACTTACTGAAGAATAGGGAGAGCGCATTTCCCTGTTTTCAGGCTACCACGGTTGCGGAGGTTGTTCAGGGCGCTCATCTCTCCAGACAACCTGGGGTGGGAGGCTTCGGTTTTCGCTGTTGATCCCGATAGATCAACAGTGGAACAGATCAGAACGAGTCTGGGTGACGGGAGGATTTACGTTTCCGGGTTCAGGGGTCCTTGCCCTCGTGCCCTGAAAGGGCACGAGGGCAAGGACCCCTGGCTAAGAGATAGTGCCTCTTCAGGGCACGAGGGCAAGGACCCCTGGCTAGGAGATAGTGCCCCTTCAGGGCACGAGGGCAATAGATATGGAAGAGATTCTGCGATACTTTTTTGAGCGTGGATTACACCGCGATGTCAGGTGATCGGGTTCAAGCGGGATCGAGGGTCAGTGGACTCAGGGTCATGGGTGTCAGGTCCAGGGGTCCAAGGACCCCTGGCTAAGATGTTGTGCCCCTTCAAGGCGCGAGGGCAATAGATATGGAAGAGGATCTGCGATACTTTTTAGAGAATGGCTACACGGTGATTCCTGGCGCGCTGTCCGATGCTGAGGTCCAGGGGATAAATCAAGCTATCGAGGCAGACCAGGGAGCCCATCCGGATCTTTGGGAACCGAGGCCGATTGCCTCCGGGCATTTGGCGGTTGGCTGCGATGTTCCGGAACTCATGCTCCGAACGGAGGGGCTTGACGCGTTTGCGCATCACCCTTCTATTGTTCCCACGGTCAGAGGAATTCTCGGAGATGGGGCCCAACTATGCGGGATGACTTACCTGATCCGGGTGGCCTGTCCCATTGATCCTCCGGAGGATATGGCGGCAGATGATCCGCTCTGTTTGACCCAGGTCTGGCACCGTGAAGATAGCGGGAATATCGAAGGCGCAGAAATGAACGACAACTTTGCACCTGCGGTTCAGGCAATCATTTATCTTGACGATGTCGATGAGGAATCGCATTGCTTCAGCATTATCCCGGAGAGCGCGGAGACAAAACGGAACCTTCCGAAGGCAGATACTGGCAGTACGGGATGGGGTGTGGAAGGGCGGATGAGAATCGATGATGAAGAGACAGGGTATGTCGATTCGGAGCGACCGAATTGGCTGGATGGGTTTGGACGAGAAATCGTACGGCGGAAAGGCGGGGTAAACATTCACGGCCAAGCAGGATCCGCCGTACTACTGAACAACAGCAGCTGGCACTGTGGAACGATCAGACAAACGAAAAGGCAACGCCGAACGCTGCATATCAGGTATCGTCAGCCGGAGCCGGTGGAATCGCGTCACGGCCTCAAGGAGCCCTTGAAAAGTGTGGCGGAATTCAATGCGGCATTGCCCGATCGACCGGGTATCGGGAGTATGTGATATGGGGGATTTTTACGTGGACTACTGCGGCGGGCAAGTGGGGGAAGAGATGGAGTTGAAAGCTCCTCAAGACTTTTGTCAGTTCGTGGACTCTTCTGACCAGAATGTCCGGAATTCATCGGGCGTCGCGATTGAAACTGAGGAAGCCGGAAAGTCCTTCGGGTTTCGGGTTATCAGGACCTGTGCTTTGACGCGAATGGCAGAATGAAACTGGATTGCATCCTCAAAATCATCACAATCAGAGTCAATTGCCTGATTTATGATCTTGCTGTCCGGTGGGACAGATTCGAAAACATCCCTTAATGATCTTAAGGCATCGCGGGCAACGGAGCGCCCACCAAATTTCCGCAGGATGTAATAGATATTGTTGAAGCTAATTGCGGAAATATAGGTGGTGATTTCCCCTGATTCGGCAAGTGTCCAGATGGCTGCCGATGCATCATAATGGTGTTCCCTTTTCGCGAGTACGTCAAGCAGGACGTTGGTGTCCACAAACGTGATCATTTTGCAGCACCGTATCGTGTTTCAAGCGCATCTTCCAGCAGTTCTTTATCGTTTCGCCCCTCGGGCAGTTCAATGAGTCCTGTTGCCCGGCTTGTTATAGGACCTATTGCTGCCTCCGATTTTGGTTCCCGGGAAACTGCACGGACAAGCCTCACGAAGAGTGCGGAAACACTGGTATTTTTTCGAGCCGCCAGCTTTTTGACATCCGCAATGATTTCCTCTGGAGCACTCAGAGTCAGTTTTTTTGTTGCCATCTGGTTTCCTTTTGTAGAAGTATACGTGTCGAATTGGAATAATTATACGTAAGTATAGGATTTTGGCAAGTGGGATCCGTGACAATCTGGATCTTCACTCCAGGCATCGGGATCGCCAAATGGGCAGAAATGACCCTCAGGCGTGCATCACCTGTCCGCCATCGACATTGATGGTTTGACCCGTGATGTTCGCTGCTTTGTCCGAGGCGAGGTAGAGCATCATTGCGGCCATTTCTTCTGGCGTTTGCCAGTTGCCCAGCGGGGTGACCCGCTTTATTTTATCCTCCGCCCATTCGTCGTAACTCATTGTGTTTTCGGATGCAGCGCGAGTCCAGGCTTCCCACACCTGCTTGTTGATGGGAGTTTTGACCATTCCTGGAGAGATGGCGTTGGCCCGAATCTGATAGGGGGCCAGATCCCTGGCGGCGCACTGTGTGAAGTTGATCAGGCCAGCCTTCGAGGCACTGTAGGGTGGATCGGTTTGCGACCCGGTCTGGCCGGCGATAGAAGAAACGAAGCAGAATGAGCCCTGTTTGCGAGGCAGCATACAGGGCACAAATGCGTGGGCGACATTGACCGCGCCGATCAGGTTTACGCGGACGACGTCGTGCCATTCCTCCGGGTTGAGATTCCAGAATGGG
>CAVOEZ010000653.1:0-3205 GCA_963694355.1 Latescibacteria bacterium UBA2968
TGCCCGATCCTTGGGCGACTGCTCGAGACGGGATACCAGCAGGTCATTCTCTTCGCTCCATCTCCCCCGTCGCCCGGTGCCCTTCATAGGCCGTGTCACCAGCTTGCCATTCTGGAGAGAAAAAAACAGCTCGGGTGATGCGGAAAGAATCTGATGGTCACCGGTGTCGACGAAAGCAGAATACGGTGTCTTCTGCTTTTCGCACAGGTCCCCGTAAAGCGATCGCGTACACCCGGTAATCTTCGCCCGCATGCGAAACGTGAAGTTGACCTGATAGGTGTCGCCCGCTTTGATATATGCCCTGATTTGCTGAATCTTTTCCTCATACCTGGATCGTGTGATCGAGGCTTCCCAGGGTGACAGCTTGTATTCACGTGCTGATTCAAATGACCCCGGCTCAACCAGATCTCGACTCGAGAAGATCCCGAACCATACCAGAGGTATCCCGCCGGTATCCCTTGTTGTGAGCGCATCGTCCAATCCTGCCGACGCCTCATAGGATACATATCCCGCCGCGTGATACCCTTCCTCAACAGCCTGCTCCACCGCCTCGATAGCCGGCCGAACCTCCTCCACCACACGCGCGATCACCATCTCCCTGAACCCGGAAAACGAATAAGAAGCCCTGTCCCGCTCTCGGGAATAGGACTCCAGCCGCACCTCCGGATCACTGTCTTCGACCTCGCCCAAACGCAACCCACTCTCTCCTCTGTCCGAGGGGCTCAGTCTCATCTGACCTTCTCCTCCCCCAAAACATCTCCTACCCCAAAACCCTCCCCGGAAACCCTCCTCCGAATGTTCGAGCGAAGTCGAGAACTCGGAAATCACAACAAAGCTCAACTGCTTTACCGTAGATCACCACCCTACTTGCTCCAATTCCCATACACATCCACCTCGACATCATCTATCTTCGGCCTTACACCCTTCACCAACAACCCCGGCCTCCCCATTGCCTGTCCACCTTCCTGCATGTTCCGGGGGTCCCTGAATCCAAGCCTCACCAGGCGCCGCCAGTCCGTACTGTGATTCACAGCCGATCCGTGAATCGTCCACAGGGTGAACAGCACCACATCCCCCGCCTTTGCCGGCACCGAAATCGCATCCTCCAACCGGTACTGATCAGTTGGTAAATGCGGAGCTGTTCCTTCACCAGTGATATGCTTGAGTTTCCCATTCTTGTGCGAACCCTGCAGGAACTTGATGCAGCCGCTGTTCTCATCTGCGTCATTCAGGTGCACAAGACAGTCCACATAACGGTTGTCGGCGTGAGGAAAAAAGGGCAGGTCCTGGTGCATCGGAAAGGGCGCGCCTTTGTCTGGCGGTTTGGCATGCAAGGTAACGTGATGCAGCTCAACCGCATCCGTACGGAGCAGATCACCTACCGCTGCACCGAGTTCACGTTTGGTGACCGCTCGGGACCATGCAGCGGAATAATGCTGGAGCTCGTGTATGGCCACAAGCGTAGCCTGCTCGTCCTCCTTGTCGTCCATATAATCCTTGCGCCAGGGACCCTTCCACGCGGCGTCCCAGCTCGCAAATTTTTCCATAATGTAGTCCAGCTCAGTCCCCATTTCCTCGACTTCCTCAGGGGAATACATCTGTTCGAGCTTGATATATCCGTTCTCCTGAAAAAACTGGACTTCCTCCGGACTCAATGTATCCATCTGTCTCTCCTCGATACCCGGTGTATTTCTCGACTTGGACTGTGATTTTCGATACGCGTTAATCTAATAATGGAAGGTCCTGGAGACAACGACTTATGTGTCATCGGAGCGCCTTAATTCGAATGGATCACTTGATCGACAGAGCCTTCGGGGATATATTGACGGAGAACTGACAACAGAACCCGAAATTGGAGTCACATCATGCAGACGGACCGCGTCAAGCGCACCTACCATACGTCCCGCAAGGACGGCAGATTTCTGTCGACTATGGGGTTTTGTCACAACTTCATAGAAACACACAAGCCCAAACTGGCATTCGACCCCGACCATCCGCCGGTAGACTGGCAAGAGTGGGAATCGGCCTTAAGATCCCGACTCCGCACGCTGATGTGCTTTCCAGAAGTAAAGGATCAGCCAGAGCCGGTACGAATCTCCTCGGAGGCCCGATCAGGATACAGGCTGGAAAGATGGGAGGCCTATCCCGAACCGGGGTCGGTCGTGCCTTTTCTGGTACTCATTCCGGACGAAATCGATGAAACCAGACCGGGACCCGGTGTGCTGTGTTTTTCCGGGTCCGCATCGAGCAAGGAGCTTCTCGCCGGCGAGCCCGAACTGGACCTGCTGCAGCCTGAGAACAAACATCCGAAGGCGAACCAGATGGGTCTGCACTATGTTCGGGCAGGTATGGTGGCCATTATCGTTGAAAATCCAGGCACCGCTGAATTGGATGAACCCCCTCTGGACGGGAAACACGTGAATACCGGCCGTGACAAGCTCTGCGGAGAACTGCTGATGTTCGGTCGTCACTACCTGGGCCTGTCGGTTTTCCAGAAACTGCATATCCTGGATTGGGTCAAAGAACTGAAGTTTGTGGACACGGAGAGAATCGCTCTAAGCGGTCACTCGCTCGGTACCGAACCCGCCATGCTGATGGCGGTCCTGGATCCCGGTGTCAAAGCGCTCGTGTTCAACGATTTCCTATGCAGGAATCGGACAAGGTATGTGACGGCTGAAAAGCCCGATTCTGCGTGGCACCACAACAACCCGCTCTGGCACATCGTCCCTGGCATGCTGGAGTGGTTCGACTTTCCGGATTTGCTGTCTGCTTTCGCTCCGCGGCCGCTGATCATCACCGAAGGGGGAGCTGCGGCAGATCTGCATATGCTTCAAAAGGTGTACAGTCTGAGAGATGCACAAGATGCTTACGAATTCTTTTACTACCCGAAATATCAGGACGAATCTTCCCGCCTCCACGATTTCGAACCCATACCAAAGGGCCTTTCAATCGAAGAGTGGTTTGAGTACGTCAACGTCGATGTCCCAAATCATTGCTTCAAATCCGATCTGGCGGTACCGTTCCTGAAAAAGCACTTTGATCTGTCGAATTAATCGAAAAACGAGGAGCCGATGAGTTCTGCCGACCCTGAAATGGTCTGTCTGGAAGGATCACCTGAAGAAATCGGCGCCGCATTTGGTGCAGTGAACGGGGCTGACATCCGATCCGAGATCTCTGCGTACCTGAGCGGAGGAAGGCAACGTGA
>CAVOEZ010000654.1:0-3205 GCA_963694355.1 Latescibacteria bacterium UBA2968
CATGGGTCTCATGACTGAATTTGGTCCGGAACTAAATATGCGAGAGGTTGGACCACGAGAGGATGGTCAATTGGATGAATAAAACAGAACCTTCGGTACTCTTTGTTTGTACAGGAAATGCGGGGAGGAGCCAGATTTCACAGGCGCTTTTTCGTGAGCGGGTAGGCGCAAGTGCCCGGGTCGAGTCTGCGGGCGTGGACCCGTGGGATCATCTGCACCCTATGGCCGTAAAATTGATGGAGGAACAGGGGAAATCATTCACAGGCCATTTCCCCAAATCTGTAAGTTCATTGGCAGATCGAGAGTTTGATCTCGTGATCACCATCGGTGAACCTGCCCGAGCGCTGTTGCCGAAGGCCCGTTTCTCGAGTTCTCACTGGATCCACTGGCCTATCGATGACCCTGCAGATGCGGACGGGACCGCTGACTCCGAGACCGTATTTCGAAATACCATCGCCAGGATTCAGGATCGTCTCCCCCATATTCTGGAACTTGTGACAGGGATTCCGAATTTGACAGGTCACAGTGGAATCCTTGGTATTGGGACCGGACTCTGGTCTGCAGAAAGGTTCACCCCTTCCGTACACCTTCCCCTAATCAAAAAGGCTGGGTTTGACGCCATTGAGCTGAATTTGTACAAGGGGCCTGCACACTTCGACTGGAATGACAACTCCTCTGTGAAAGAACTCAAGACGGTAGCCGACGATTTGGGCATGATCGTATGGTCGATACACTCGCCCGATCTCGCCAGCATCGCAGATCCGGATGAATCAGTCAGGCAGACACAGGTCGATATTCTCAAGCACTGTCTGGACCTCGCCGATGAACTGGGTGCGAGAGCCATTCCCTCTCACGCACTGCTTGTTGGACCGCTCAAGGAGGACAGGGAACGATGCGATGCAAGGTTTACAGAGACGCTCAACGATCTCACCAAGTTCGGTGATGGCAGCGTCGCGCAAATCGCTTTCGAAAACGCGGGTTTCCCCGCCGGTGAATTGGCGTCTGCTGTGAATATTCTGGATCGGTTGGGACGCCACTCAAGAGCCGCTTACGGTTTTGTCCTGGACACCGGGCATGCCAATATCGACGGCGACCTCGGTGATATCGAAAAACACATAGGGGACCACCTGATTACGCTGCACCTGAATGACAACGATGGCCAAGGAGACACCCATCTGGCGCCCGGAGAGGGGAATGTGGATTGGCAGGTTGTGAGCGGAATATTGCGGGATCGCAATTATAGAGGTGTGGTGATGTATGAAATCGAGCCATGTGAATCGGGTGCCGAAGAGCGCATGAGGGTCACCATCGAAGGTCATCGGAAGCATCTTGGTGCGTGAGGGTCGCCGCGGCGTGAGGGGAGTGTGGAGATGATGACATCATATGGACGTTGTCTGGCGGTGATACGAGGAGAAATCCCGGATCGCGTACCGGGATACACACCAACAGTCGCCTGCGATGTGGCCAGCAAGATTCTTGGGCGGGAGGTGCATTCTGGCACGCCTTCATTGTGGTATGCAGAAGCGAAAGCCTGGATGGCCGGCAAGACGGCATTAGACGAATTCGAACACAATCTGGAAGAGGATCGCCTGGAATTGCATCAGAAGCTGGGCAATGACGTATTCCGATTTCCGTGGCGCAAGTCGATAAGGCCCTCCGCTCAGGTGGATGAATCCACCTTCATTTGCGGCGATCCGGATGGGGATCATCAGGTCTGGAGATACGATTCGGATGTACGTAACTTTATCGAAGTGAAGAACACAGCGCCGAAATTGGGTCCAGAAGACTGGCCGAAACTGGCGAAGAGCAGACTCAAGGGCGTGGAAAGACAGGTGGCCCAAGCTCGGGACTCTGCCGGGGTAGAAGAAAAAAGGATGCAAGACAGGCTTGGTGACTCTGTGATGGTGGTTGCGGGTGGCGGCGGGCTGTCACTCGGGGCTGATGAGGCATCCCTCATGGCCTGCCTGATGGAGCCGGGCGCCGTGTCTGATATGCTGGATTGCCAGCTGCAGGTGGCCTTCGCACAGGTGGAGGGAATCGCCAGTAGGGGAATCAAGGCGGTGTTTGCTGGTGGAGATATGGCGGATAAAAACGGTCCGTTATATTCGCCGCAAGTTTTTCGAGAGTTGATGCTGCCCAGGTGGGTCGCACTTGCAGAACGATGTCGTGAGCTGGATCTGCATTATGTCTGGAGAACGGATGGAAAGATCTGGTCAATCAGTGATATGATTTTTTCAGAGGCCAGGATGCCCGGCTTTGGAGAAGTGGACCGGGATGCGACTATGGAGCTGGGGAAAATAAGGGACCGGTATCCAGATCTTGTCATCTGGACGAATGTCAGTGTCGATTTGCTGCATAGAGGCTCGGCGGATGATGTGTATGAAGACAGCCTGAAGATATTGGAAGAGAGTGGGGGGAAAGGGTATTTTCATGGGGCCAGCAATGCGGTTCTCCCTAACACGCCACCTGAAAATGTTTGGGCGATGATGAATGCACTGAATACCTTCAATGACAGTCGATTACAAGAGGCAAATGGGATTCAATCATAAAGGAGACATTGAAATGAAGCAGCGAGTCGGCGTGATCGGGATGGGGATCATGGGCACAAATGTAACACAAGTACTTGAGCGCAATCCACTGGTTGAACTCCAGGCACTCTGCACACTCGATAAGGGTCGACTGGCGGCTGCCCAGGAAAAGTTCTCGGTTACGAACGGTTATCAAGACTTCAGTGAAATGTTGGAGAAGGAGGATCTGGATATCGTGTATATTGCCACTCCCGACTGGTGGCACAGAAATCCGGTGATCGCATGTCTCGAGAAAGGCGTCCATGTACATTTGGAGAAACCGATGACTACGGATCTCGGAGAAGCGACAGAGATTGTGGAAAAGGTAAAAGAAACCGGATTGAAGCTGCAGGTCTCCTACAATCATCGCTGGCTGAGCGCATACAATGCCACCTGGAACATGATCCGAGAGGGACAGATCGGGAAGCCGTTGATGGGCTACGCCAGAAAGAACAACCCCATCTTTGTGCCGACTGAGATGCTTTCATGGGCCGGAAAGTCTTCACCCGCATGGTTCCTGTCCGCTCACGATATCGATCTGATGTGCTGGTGGTTCGATCAGAGTCCGATCGAAGTGCATGGATATGGTGTCAAGCAGGTGCTTGTGGAGCGTGGCATCGACACCTACGACATGATGC
>CAVOEZ010000655.1:0-3204 GCA_963694355.1 Latescibacteria bacterium UBA2968
AGCCGTTCATTGATCGAAGAATACGCCATCCCCCGGGGCTGTGAGAGTTCGATCATCAGGTCTGGATCGATCAGGTTTGAAACAGCGTCCATGACCTCGATCTTTCCACCCAGAAGGTCTGCTATGTATACGAATTTGGCGTCTGTCGGGGGAGTCGCAGAGTCCCCGTTCCCCACCGGTGGACCAAAGGTCCTCGCAAAGATGATGAAATCGGCGAAGTCCACTTCATTGTTTTGGTTAAGATCCAGTCTGGGATCGAATCCTTCATCCAGAAGCGATTTGCCATAACCTCTGGCGAAGATGATGAAGTCGGCGAACTCGACGACGCCATTCTGATCGAAGTCTGCAGGAGAGAAATCTGTGTCCTGGGCCCACGTTGGTGTCGGGCTGACAGAGATCAGCGCCTCGACTATGAAAATCAACAAATATGTGACCATGCATAACTCCTGGAGGAACCCGGCGGTGATGTTTGGAAAGGATACCCATGCCCTGTGAAATTGTCAATACGGTAAAGATTTTACGGCTATTGCCCGGACAAGGGTAGGTTGATTTCCCATTTGCTTGCGCCCGATGAGCCGGACGTTGAGAAAATGGGTGGTTTGGGAATCCTGATTATGGTACACTCGATCTCGAATGTACGACATCACCCGATTTGTATTCCCGAGGAGGAATGATGACGCCCCGAGAACGATTCATTTGTGCGTTAGAGCGTCGCCCGCTCATGGGGCGAGTGCCCCATTTCGAATTGGTGTTCTTTCTTACTATGGAAGCTTTTGGAAAAGTCCATCCCTCTCACCGCAGCTATCACCAGTGGGACCAGATGGATGAGGCGGAGCGCGCCCTGCACAGGAAGGACATTGCGGATCTGCATATTCAGACTGCGGAAAGGTTCGAACACGATGCCATTTTTCTGCATCCTAATCCCGGACGCGAAGATGAAACACTGCGATTGATCGATGAGATCCGGAATCGCTCTGGTGACAGATTCTTCCTGATGCTGCACGGAGATGCGACATTCAGCATTCCGAATGGCGGCGAAATGTCAGAGTGGTGTGCACGCCTGGTGGAGGAACCTGAAAAGGTAAAGGCTGAAGCAGAAAGACGGGTTGATGCAGCGTTGAGGAGGAGCGATGTCCTGTCCGATCACGGTGGGTTGGATGGATTCGCCCTATGTGCGGACTATTGCTTCAATACCGGACCCTTTCTCCCTCCGGATTGGTTCAGGGAATTTGTGACGCCCTATCTTACACGCCTCGTGAAGGGCTATAGATCCCGGGAATTCTATGTGATTAAACACACCGATGGAAATATCATGCCCATTCTGGATCAACTAATGGAGGGAAAGCCGCACGCCCTCCACTCACTGGATCCGCAGGGTGATGTGGATATTGCGGAGGTTAAACGGCTCGTTGGGGATCAGGTATGCTTGATCGGAAATGTCAACTGCGGCCTGCTCGACTCTGGAACGGATGAGGCGTGTGTCGACTCGGCGAAATATGCTCTGGAAAATGGTATGCCCGGTGGCGGGTACATTTTTTCTACGAGCAACTGCATCTATACGGGCATGCGGCTGGCCCGGTACGAACTCATTCTAAACGTATGGCGCGAGTTCGGCGTGTATGTTTGAGGCGAGTTTATCAACCTTCCAGAGAAGACTGATCCCTTCAGGCCGTCCCATATCCAATATCCGTATAAGAACAGATAGCGGTCAGTTACACCTTGTATTCAGGACGAAATTCGTCGTTGTACAGACCAATCTTCTCGAAAGGGATGGGCTTGAATCCGATTTCGAATGCCGGTGAATCCTCTTTGAGACGAAAGTCCATGTTTGCTTCATCTACGAATAGGGGATCCTGATCGAGCATGTTGTTCTGAACGGCGATCATGGATGGATCCGCGAACCGCCGGACAATCATCCATTCTCCCTCCCAGCAAATGTTCTTTGTAATCAGGTTGCCCCCGGGAGGGATGCCCACACCTTCAGCGTAGTATGGGTCGAGTTGCTTGAGATCGGGATATTGTATACTGTATGGAGGCTTGTGATGCTCCATGCGCGTGAGACTTTCTTTCATGGTTTTGTGGACCATTTCCTGCCACACAGGTTTCGGGTCCAACCCACGACCGTCGATCTGGATCGCTGGCTCACATCCAATGAATATGTTGTTCTGGATTCTTTGGTTTCTGCCTCCGCCAATGAATGTTGCACGCGTACACAGGTAGAAGACATTGCCGTAGACCAGCGTGTCGCTTGCACAATCGTCAAGGTAGACTGCATTGGATCCCGATCCGTATCCCCTGGTGTCGTGGAAAAAGTTATATCTGATTCTGTTTCCCCGCTCCGTCCAGTCCCTTCCCATGTAAAATGCGCCAACATCGCCTGTTTCGCGGCAAACGTGGTGGATGTGATTGTATTCGATGTCGTGTTCGTTACCGGCAATGGTGATGGCGTTGTGTGGGCCGTCGTGGATGTGATTGTGTGAAATCTCGATGCCAACCCCGCTGATCCTGACCGCTGACTGGTTGCATTTCGACCATCGACCCATATGATGGATATGGTTGTTGGTCACCCTGTGTGACGAGGATTCAAGGGTGTTTCGGTTCCCACCCGAGACCTGGATGCCGCCATCTCCGGTGTTGTTTATGTCACAAGACTGTATCGTGTTTTCCGTTCCGTCGGATACTACAAGGCCGTGGTTACCCACATTGCTGATGCGACATCCTGAGATCGAGAGGTGATCGCAATGCTCGGCCTGTATACCGATCCCCCTTGCGTATTCCAGATTTAGCCCCCGGATCTCGAGGTGATTCGAGTTTTCAATTCTTATGATTGGGTCCTCGATCAAGGATACCGAAATCTCGACGTCTGTAACAGGGCCCGGAGGCCAGAAGTAAAGCAAGCCATTCTCTGTGTCCACAAAATACTCGCCCGGACGATCGAGTTCCTCCAGGATATTCAGAAAGTAAAAGCGCTGACCTGCACGGAATCCGTACATGCCAAATGGGGAATGGGTCTTAATATGTCCTGAATCGGGATCGAATGAGGAGATGCGTTCGAACGAGTCTGCCCAGTCCCACCCCCAGAATCCGTAAATCCAGATGTCCTGGTGTGTTCGCCATCCTTTTGGACGAGCGTGATGGAAGTAGAAGCCAGATTCCAGTTTGCCCAGCTGGCCGCCGTGGTCATCACCCTCCGGGAGCAGTTCT
>CAVOEZ010000656.1:0-3201 GCA_963694355.1 Latescibacteria bacterium UBA2968
GCTCGAAAGCCCTGAGTACAATGGGAGTTTCTCGCTTGAACAAGGTGTACTGGGCATCGCCGCTCTCAACCGGGTTTTCAATCCGATCAGGCTCAAAGGGAGGGTGGGGTCCTCCGGGGTGTTTCTGGATTCCGCTAGAGTGGGTCACAAGAAAAACAGCATGGTGCTGGATGGATTTGTTGGTTATGGAGACACTGGCAAAGGTGAAATGGACCTCAGAATCTCCGCGAGAGACTTCGAACTGGTCGATCTGGAAGACATCAGCACCTCGCTCAGCATGAATCTGAGACTCGGCGGCACTTTCGATGCACCAACAATTCAGGGGAATGCGAAGCTGGTTCGTGCGGTTCTTCAGCTATATAGCTTCATCGAAACGCCAATGGATCCGGACAGCTTCTGGACGGCCTCGCCGTTCATGCAGAGGCTCGCGGGAAAAGTGAGGATAAATGCACATCGAAACGTCTGGATCCGTGATCGGGATATCAACGTTGAAATTCAAGGAGATGTGGACCTGATCAAGACGAATGAAGGCTACCGGATGTTCGGGACCCTGAACAGTCGGCGTGGACGATACGAATTTCAGCAGACGAATTTTAAGATCGAACGCGGTGAATTGCAGTTTCAGGGCAACCCTGGCGTCAATCCCGATCTGTTCATTCTGGGAACCCACCATATTACCCTGTACGATGGACAGCCTGCCATTGTAAGTGTCGTGGTTGGGGGGTCCCTGATGAAACCCCAAATCTCTCTGGATAGTGATCCACCACTTACGGAGCGTGACATTCTGTCCTATCTTGTAACGGGGCGCTCGGCAGACGATATTGGGACGATGCTGAGTGGTGGAGCTGCTGGCGGAACGAGCCTGGAGGGTCAGGCGGCAGGTTTGGTGCTTGGCGTGGCTGCGAATCAGTTGAGGGAGTCCATAGGCCGCAAGCTGGATCTTGATATCGTTGAGATCGATATGGGAGGAGAGGGCAGCCGAATTCGGGTGGGCAAATACGTTGGATCCAGATTTTTCTTTACCTATTCCAGGGAGTTGTCCACTGCAGGTGAGCAGGAGTTTACAGTGGAATATGAGCTTGTTCCAAGTGTGACATTGGAGGCTCAGCAGCGAGCAGGTACGGAACTGCAAAAGGACCGCCAATCGCTTGGAATATTCTGGAATAAGGAATGGTGATAGGCGGGTGAAGGGTTGGGCACAGCGCACGCGGAATCATTTGGATAACGAGCTCAATTAGCGGGCATTGTAAGATAACTGAGCGAACGGGAGGAGACGGATCGTGACAGACAAGGCGTTCAAAGTCAGAGCAGCGCATTGTGATCATGCCGCAGATGACGAAGAAATTTACCGTACACTTTGTCGAATTACAGACCCGCTGGATCGCACGTGGAACCGACTGGAGAAGGCCGACAAGATCGTCCTGAAGTTCAATATGATGAAACCACCTGAGCGGATCGTTTGGTTTGCAGGCCGTCGGCAGGAACTCGTGGATGATGCCGTTTGCCGAGCGGTACTTCGCATTCTGAGGGAACGGACGACCGCTGAACTTGTTGCCACAGATACGAATCCGTATGGCAACGGAAATCTGATGGGTACAGAATTCAACTATGCCAATTTATTGAACGAATTCGGAGTCGCATTTGTGGATTCCAACAGGCCGCCATTCTCTACCTATGAAGTAGAAGGTGGGGGACTGATGTTCGACAGGTATACCTTGAGCGCATGTTTTGAAGGTGCCGAAGTGGTGTCGGTCTCCAAAATGAAGAATCATCTGTTTATGGGCCTGACTCTGTGCATGAAGAATCTGTTCGGGCTTCCTCCGATATCCCCGCCCGAAGGCAGGGCTCGGACATACTTCCATCACTTCATCCGGCTGTCTTATCTTCTGCCTGACCTGGGAATGATTACGAATCCATGTCTAAATATCATAGATGCCCTCACCGGTCAATGGGGCAGGGAATGGGGAGGAGAACCCAGGATATGCAATGCCCTGATTGCTGGCGACCAGGTGACGGCGACCGATGCATGCGGTGCCCACCTGATGGGGCACGATCCAGCTTCAGATTGGCCACAGCCTCCCTTCAGGAGGGACAGAAATCACCTGCTCCTTGCGGCGCAGCGAGGATTCGGCACGGTTGATCTTGGTGAGATCGATTTTGAATCGGAGGTTGAGGGTCCACTTGCGGAGTTCGACTCGGAGGAGACGGATGCCCTCGAAACTGTGTCCAGCTGGAGAAAGACGACCTGTGAGCAGGCCCTGACCTATTTGGATCGCAAGTCGCAGCTCGTGGACAAGTACCGAAATCAATTCATTTTTCTCCAGTCGGGAGAGGTGGTGTGGAGTGGGGCCGATCCTGCCAATCTAGGAAGTCGTAGAAAACTAAGCGGCAACAGGAAGGATCAGGCGATGTGGCTGAAGCTCGTCGATCCCGAGGAGGAGGAGAAAGAGCAATTTGGTGTTTATGAGAATCTGCTGGCAAGCAATGCATTTTAATGCGGACTCGCACGAATCCATTAGAGTTGCTGAGTTGCCAGTCAGAGGTTTTCTCTTTAGGCTAGCCCTGAACACCTGCGGTTTTATGCATACTGCCCGCATCCTGGTCGATTAATTCCGGTTTCGAGTTTAAGCGGGTCAGGTTGGCACCCGAATTGCACTTACTACGCTTGGAATCAGATTCTAAAACGTGATGTCTTCACAAACCAAACATTTGGAGGTAACAGGATGACCGGGATTTTTCATGGCATTCAGGCATTTGGGATTGGCCTGCTGACTACATTGGTGTTCTCCGGCGTGGTCGGCGCCGAGACTTACAAAATAGATGCATCCCATTCCAGCGTCGGTTTTTCGATAAAGCATATTTTTTCGAAGGTACCTGGAAATTTTAGGAAGTTTTCGGGCAAGATCGTCTATGACCCGGCCAACCCCGCGGGCGCATCGGTAAATGCCACGATCATAACTGCCAGTATCGATACGGATAATGATCGACGCGACGGCCACCTGAAGAGTCCGGATTTCTTTCACGTGGCAGACTATCCCGAGGCTTCGTTCAAGAGCAACTCGGTGAAAAAGGATGGCGACCGACTGCTTGTTTCTGGTGATCTGACGATCCGTGGTGTGACGAAAAGCGTGGTAATGCCCGTGGAAGTCCTCGGAGTTGGGATCCATCCGATGTCGAAGGCAGGTGTGGCAGGATTTTCAG
>CAVOEZ010000657.1:0-3195 GCA_963694355.1 Latescibacteria bacterium UBA2968
TGGAACTGGGATCGATCGAGGTGATCAAGCGGTTCGTGGAAATCGGTCTCGGCATTGCCATTGTACCGGAGGTCTCTGTTATTGAAGAGGTGGAAGCGGGCAGGCTCGGGGCGGTTCACGTTGAGGGTTTACCGACCAGACAGGTGGGTATTGTCAGCAGATCACATCTCTCACCGGCAGCAAAGGCTTTTCTGGATATGCTGAAAGATCACCTGGCCGCGTGCGATATGCTGGTCAGCTGACTGGAATTACACAATGACGTACAAGTCGAAACTAACCCTGTCTTCTGATACCGTTTTGGATCTGTTACGCGAAGCCTATGGCCTCGTTTTGAAACAGACGGGCATTAGGGATGGGTTTTTCAGCACCGTCCTGTTTCTGGAGGGTGGTGGGAGAAGATTCGTACTCAAGTGTTTCGACATCGATGAAACAGATATCGACCAGATCGCATTCGCCGCAAGATTGAATCGGTTTCTGGAAAGCAAAGGTGTGCCGGTTGCGCGGTGGATAGCGCCCACTGGCGGCGGAGAGACCCTGACCATCGGGAACCACATTTTTCAGTTGTGGGGGATAGTCGAAGGGACCCCTCACCTGCCGGGTGACCCGGCACAGCTTCGAGAAGCAGGATCCGCGATGGGGCGATTCCACCTGGCCACGGAGGCTTGGTGGGAAGGACATCGTACCCGGTATTGGGATCGGGAAGCGCGTCGTATGACGGACACATGGGCGAAGGTGCTGGCCAACGGCGGCCCTCCGAACACGGTGGAGACGCTTCGCGCGCACCTGGAGCGACTGAAGCCGACCCGCGATGCGCTAGAATCCCTGCCAGATTGTATTGTACACGGCGATTTTCGGGCGCAGAATCTGATCTACAAGGATCAGCAGATTGTAGCCATTCTCGATCTGGACGGCGTTTGCCGGGCACCCCGGATCTACGACCTTGCCTATGCGGTTGTCTTCTTCAAAGCGGTAGTCGATCCTCATCCGCCATCCATGGAAGAAATAGGTGAGTTCCTGAATGGATACCACCGGGCGGCCACTCTGATTGACAAGGAACGACACTGTCTACCTGCGGCAATTGGATTCTCTCTGTTGAAGGGGCTCTCGCTCTGGATGGACCTGGCGTATGTGTCCCGAGTCAATGGCGATTTGGCAGCCACCTGGATAGACGCCTATCTCCCGCTGATCGGCCGGATCGAAGACTACGGTGAGCTTGTGTTCTAACTTTGTTTTGATTATCATTTACGGCGAATTTCAGGGCAGAATTGCATTGCTGAGGAGGCAGGGAATGAAGTGGATGGGAAGCATCTTCGTGTTGATTGGTTGGGCTGCATCAAGTGGGCTGCTCTCGGCTGCCGATCACGGGACAGATGCCCGAGGAACGGTAGAGTCCATTTACGAAGAGGCTGTGGATCTTGCTCGCAACGGTGCCGTAGATGAGGCGCTTTTGAAGTTCGAATCGGTGCTGGAGATTGACCAGAAACACGCGCCTTCCTATGTGGGCAAGGGCCACATATTCCTTGGCAGGGGAGATCTGGACGCGGCAGAGGCTTTGTTCAAACAGGCGCTCAGAAAGCAGAAGAACCATCCTCCGGCATTCAACGGTTTGGGTTTGGTCTACCGGGAACGAAAAAATGAGCTCCGCAGGGCAATCGACTACTTCAGGTCTGCGCTGCGAAAAGACAAGACTTATGTTGAGGCGCAGTTCAATCTGGCGGAGACCTATGAGCGTTTCGGCAGCAGCGAAACCCTGAAGAATTACCAGAAAGTGATCAAGATGGATCCTTCGCATCCGGAGGCGTTCTTCAGAATCGGTCGCATACACTCAGGAAGCCAGGACAACGACAAGGCCATAGCGGCGTACCGCCAGCAACTCGGGGTCAGAGAGGACCATCATAAGGCTAGACTTCATCTCGCGATGGTGTTGAAGATCACCGACGGGTTGAAGGAGGCGGTCAAGGAACTTGAACTGGTGGTCGGGCAACCTGGCGCGTTCCAGAGAAGGGCGGTGTTGGAACTGGCCGATATCCTTCAGCGAAGCCTGGCGTTCGACCGTTCGCAGGCGCTTTATGAGGACTACATTTCAGGTCTCGAGCCAAAAGAGCAGGTCCATTACTATGATTTGAGCATCATCGCCTCGGGTGAGGTTGGAGAACGCTTCAAGTCTGCGACATTGGAAATCAAGATGGCTCTGGCAGATACCTTCTGGTCGGTATTGGATCCGGCGCCAGTTACAGCGGCAAACGAACGGCTGGTGGAGCATTACAGGCGTGTGGCGACCGCTCGTGAGCACATGGGCACCCACAAGGATCCGTGGGACGACCGGGGAGAAGTATATGTCCGTTACGGTGAGCCGGACCACGTGAGCCGGTCGAACAATATCCGGTTCGAGACTGACCCACGGGTGCTGCAGGTAAAAGAGCGGTTGATCGCCCGCGCAGGGGAGGCGGGGGCCATTCTTTCAGACGACAGGGACGACGGGGGATTCGACAGCAACAGCAAACTGAGGGAAGAAGCAAGGCAGCAAAGGCTGTCCCAGAGTGATGGAGGCGGAACCGCATCGAGGCTCGGCAGAGGCAGGGCCAGTGAGGTCCGATCCAACGCCAGGGTTTCGCAATCTGCGATGCTGGGTTGGCCGGTTTATCCGGTAGACGGAATTTGGGAATACTGGATCTACACCAATGTCGGGAACGGGATCGAGATGACATTCGTTCAGAAACATTACCCCGGCCCCTATGAATACGCTGAAATTCCTGTAGGGACGGGAAAGATCGCACAGATCTGGCAGCGTATGAACCCGGAAATCGTTCTTCAAAAACAGAAGGTTTCTACGCCCAACGCATACAGACCCGCTTTTGCTACGGGAGCCCTGGATTTTTATTTTTACACCGCGGCTTTTCGGGGTGAGGGCGGTGAAACCATCCTTGAAATTTACTACGGGATTCCGACCCGGGATCTCAGCTTCGATGCAGAAACCCGGGTAGCCAATCTGGTTCGCGGGGTGGCCATTTACGATGCAGACAACCGGCCTGTTGAGCGTCTGGGCCACGAGATGAAATTTACGGTGGCCGGCGATCTCGGCCAAACGTCGGGTGCGTTCATACCCGAACTGGATCGCATTGCGCTTCCACCCGGGGAATATCGTCTCGATGTCCAGGTGGCGGACAAGATATCGGGGCGCACACAGGTTTACCG
>CAVOEZ010000658.1:0-3194 GCA_963694355.1 Latescibacteria bacterium UBA2968
CGAATCCACCTTGTTGACCACCAGGAGATAGGGCTTGCCACCTTCCCGCACCATTTTGCCCATTCGTGCGTCATCATCAGTTGGTCCTGTCTTCACGTCCACCAAAATGACGATCACGTGGGCCTCGGCAAGGGCGATTTCCACCTGCTGGCTGACCGACTCGGTGATGTCTTCATCGGGAGAACTTACATATCCGCCGGTATCCACCAGGGTGAATACGCGCCTGTTCCAGGCCACCTCTGCATAATTCCGGTCCCTGGTTACCCCGGGGAAATCATCGATTACAGCGCGACGTTCGCCCAGGAGCCTGTTAAAAAGCGTGGATTTACCCACATTCGGTCGACCGACAATAGCTACTACAAAACCCTTGGGCACTGTCTTTTATCCTCAGATATTCTCACTGGATTCAATCCTCTTCGACCATCTGGTGCGAAGATATATACGGGTGGTCATCGGTTCTCGCAGCCACTGGAGCGTGGGAGACCGGATCCCCATTTGCCACCATAAGAATGGATTCGATCAGGTTGTATGTTCCCACAAAAACATTGCACCCCAGTGTTTTGGAAAGCTCTTCTGGAGTCATATCGTCCAGAAAGAGGCCGTGGTGACTGACACAATTTGGTGGCAGGAGTACATTTCCCAAACCTTCCGGTACGTCCTTCAGGGCCTTCAATATGTCTGCCCCGGTCAACAATCCGGAAACCGTAATCCCACTTCCGAAGAATGTGTTCTGGACCTCTACAGGCAAAGCCGTCAGCCAGGGGACCTCATTCAAACGATCGGACATTGGCCCGACGAATGCATTGCCCAGAACGCTTGTGACCAGTGCAACCTTGACCGGCTCAAACTTCAAATCCTTCAGGTCCGCGTAACCGGCTTCAAAGAAGTCGATGAATCGCCTGACCATTCCTACCCCATTTTCGACCAGCGGAAAACCATCGTAATGGCTTTGCAGCGGAAGATCGCATTTGCTCTGGAGGTAGAACTCATCACCCAGATAAACGAAATTGACACCCAATCGCGTCTTGAACAAACTCTGCCATTCAGAGACCTGATCCAGACAAGTCCTTGCAACTTGGGGCGTTACAGGTGAAAGATCTGGAAGGTTTTTTCGAAACCGAGTCAATCCCAGCGGGACTACGCCAACCGATTCCACGTGGGGATATTGTGCTGCGAGGTCGAAAACCGTTCGTTTCAGGTGCTCGCCGTCGTTCATCCCGGGACACAGCACCACCTGTGCGTGCATTTGTATGTTGTGTTCTGCGAGGAATGCGATACGGTCCATCACCTCGACCGCCTCGCTTCGCCCGAGGAGCTCTCCGCGCAGCGCCGGATCGGTAGCGTGGACCGAGATATACATTGGGCTGAGTCGCTGATCGATAACCCGCTGAAATTCCTCTTCGGAAAGATTCGTGAGGGTTACATAGGCCCCGTGGAGAAAAGACAGGCGATAGTCATCATCTTGATAATAAAGGGTCTTGCGCAGCCCTTTGGGCATCTGGTGCAAAAAACAGAACACACATTTGTTATTGCATTTGAGAATCGGCATATCACCCAGGGTGATCCCCAGATCGTCATCCGAATCCTTCTCGATATCCAGGATCAGTACCTCATCATCTCTCCTGAGATGAACTTCGACCTCTTCCTCACCAATGTGAAAACGGTAGTCGATTGGATCGCTGACCGGGTGGCTGTTGATCCTTTCAATCACATCTCCAGGCAGTATCCCAACGGATTCACCTATTCCTCCCGCGAGAACAGCCTCGACCCAGACGCCCAATTCTATGGAATCGACCTGAGGGAGACCCTCTACTGAATGTCGTACTGCGTCCTGCATAAAATTCCTATATCTACTTGTACCACAAAAGAGTGCAAAAATATCTTATAGAATTACATTGGAACATAAAGCAAACTCGAAATATGGTCAAGCACAATGTGTTTGCCTTAGCGGACACAGACGCGTGGGTCCACAATAGATCAACCGAACCCGAGGGCCCGGTTTGGGAGACGATCGCTCTTTGCTGAACCAGCTTATTGCTCCAGAAGTTCGTTTACTATTTCCAGGAAAGGACGCAATCTGAGTGGCTTGGTCATAATCCGGTCAGCACCGGCTTCAATGGCCTTTTCAAGTGTCTTTTCCGTTCGCCCGGCAACGGCGATAATCCTCACGCCCTTCTCTTCATCCCGCAAACAGCGAATCACCTCGAAACCGCTTATTCCCGGAAGCTGAATGTCCACGATCACGAGGTCGAAGGGGTTAGTGCGCTGAGCCTCCAGACCCTTCGGCCCGTCTTCGCACTCCGAAACCTCGTGTCCGCCAAACTCGAGCAATTGCCTGATCACGTCTCGAACCGTCTCATTGTCATCTATCACCAAAATTCGGGACACGAAAAGTCTCCGCTACTGAGTGATTCGCGCAGCTGCACACGAAGCCGGTGTACCGTCTGCTTCGACGAACACCTCGGCGTAATCTTCGGCACTGACTTTTCTTGTATTCTCGCCCCGGAACTGAAACTGGAGGGCACGTCGGGTCTTTTTCGACCGATTTGGCGGCGTTTCGTGTGGGAGCAGGCCTGAGAAGAAGATTGCGCCGCCTGCTTTCAATTCTACGGGCACTGCACGGTCCAGATCCAGCCGATCTCTCTCGATTTCACAATCCGTGCCGTGAAAGTGCTTCAGCGCTCCCCTCTTGTGCTCACCCGGCATCACATACATGCACCCGTTTTCCTCGGTTGAATCGTCCAGCGTGATCCAGGCGGTGACGATCGAATCCAGGGGCAGGTAATCGAAATAGGCGTCGTCCTGGTGCCAGGGTTTGGCCGATCCAATGAAGGGCGGCTTGGCAAGCGCCATATCGCCAAATAACAAGACCTTATGACCCACCAATTGGGAGACGAATCCCTGGATTCCGGGGTGTTTTACCAGTGACTGGAATGCCGGGTGCTCCTGGTGATATGCGTGCAGTTTCCGCACTTTGAACTCAGCCTTGTCCGGATTCAGGGTAAGCGGGTCCACATTTGGCTCGAAATGTACGAAGAACGGACTTCCCGCTTTCTCCAGGCGAGGGCCCGAAAAATTCAAGTTGGCGCCAGGATCCGCTTGTTTCAACAGGTAGGACCCCGATTTCAATCCTTCGATCGACTCACGGACGAGTGATTGAAATGCGTCCAGAGACTGCTCCACTTCGCGAGGAG
>CAVOEZ010000659.1:0-3194 GCA_963694355.1 Latescibacteria bacterium UBA2968
CTCACGCCAGTTGAGATCGATGTTCCCTTTGTGCACACCGGGTACAGCAACCAGACAGCCATCATCGGGTCCGTTCTCCGTCAAGAAATAGACGGTGTTGAGCATCCGCGTCCGGATGACGCCTGCGCGATAGGTGTGATCGGTGGGCTGAACACCCCGATGATAACCCCCCGGTTCCGCACCCTGAAATTTGGAGATGGACCAGGTGTTGATGAGCTGGGGTTCGCCCACGAACTCGTTGAGATAGGGGAGTATTCTCGGGTGATCGATCAACCGGTCGAATACGGGATCCAGCCGAGGGAGCCCATTCAGCCTGACCTGATCCGGTCGCGTGGTTTCCTTTGTTGGACGAGGCGGCGGACCATCTCCAAGAGAGGCCATCCATTCGTCCTCATACGTTCGCTCCTCGAGTTCGGCAAGGATGTCGAGCATTGTCCTGCACTCCTCCTCCGATAACACATTACGCAGAACCAGATAACCACGGAGGTCGAATAGAAACCGCTCTTCAGGTGTGACGGGTAAATCGGTCATGGTTTTCTTTCAAGGGTTGATAGGCTGATCGACATTTCGATTTCGTGAACCTGGGATCTCGACACGGAACTTCGGCCCTGCTCGATCGTACGGAAGCAATGTCGCCATCAGCTGCTACAGCCTGATCACACAAAGTACTGTGGGTCTGTTCGTATCCATGGAGTCGGTGCGGGGCACATCGCTAAATCGCCAATACCTGATTCCAGTAGACCGGGTCGACAGGGATGCCCTTTTCCAGGTTCTCCGTCCGGGTTCGATACATACGTTCGCCCGGATAAGTGGCTTTCTCTTCCCCTTCGACTGTGGCAGCGCTTTGGAAATCACTGATGGTTTCGTCCACAAGGTCACGCAGACGATCCTCCCCGGAGATCGATTTCACGTCGAACGCAATATAGGTCTGTGTGACCCCGAACTCATTGGGATCGCCCGCGATCTGATATGTCGAGCGCCCGCCCGCAAGGAGTGCACCCACGAGGTCGAGCACCATGGCGAGCCCTACGCCTTTCCAGTGCCCGATGGGGAGTGGACGGTTGGATTCCTGGATTGCCCCCGGGTCATAGGAGAGATTTCCGTCCTTGTCGTAGCCGCCGGGGACAGGGAGTGTTTTGCCCGCTTCACGATAGACGTCGAGTTTTCCGTTCGAAAACTGGCTCATTGCCATATCCAGGAGGATATGCTGCCCATTTGGCCGGGGGATTCCGACCACAAGCGGATTGTTGCCGACCTTGCGTTCATTGGAACCATAAGGCGGAATGAGCCGTGTCGTGTTCGTCCAGCATATGCCGATAAAGCCCGCCTCTGCAGCTTGAAGCCCATAGGCGCCCGCGCGCATCCAGTGATTCGTATTCCGCAGGCCCACGCAACCCATTCCGTGTTCCTTCGCCAGTTCGATGGCTCGATTCATAGAGGCGTGCGCGTTGAGCATTCCCGGGCCCAGCTGCCCGTCCCACTGTTCCAAAATGCCAATGGTGCCGACCTTCACGGGTTCGGCATCCGGATCGATCCCGGATCTAGCCTGAACGCTTTTGACGATGCTGGGTACCCGCATCAGCCCGTGGGAATAAACGCCGTCGCGCATGTTTTCCGTGAACAATCTGGCAAGGAGCTCACCTCGCTCAGGTGTGAAACCTACTTTGAGAAATACGCGGTGGAATTCGTCGAACATAGTTTGGTAAGGGATAAGCATTAGAACCTCTTTGGTTACGAGTTTCGAAATTCGAGAAACGAGATAAGAGACAGAGAAGCGTCCGAAGTCCGGGGTCCGATGTCCGGAGGAGTGGTCATCTCTTGGGTGATCGGTTGAGGTTTGTGGGTAAGGTGATCGTGATCGTTGTGCCGGATCCTTCCTCGCTTTGTGCGTGGATTTTGCCGTTGTGTTTTTGGATGATGTTGTAGCTGATCGAGAGACCGAGGCCAGTGCCTACGCCGACGCCTTTTGTGGTGAAGCCCGGACTGAATATTTGGTCGAGGTTGGCGGTCGGTATCCCTTTGCCGGTGTCGGATATTTCGATCAGGAGATTTTCGTTTTCAACAGTTGTTTCGATCCGGATTTCGCCTTCGTCCTCGATGGCATGAACGGCGTTTACAAGGATATTCATGAAGACCTGATTCAACTGGTTGGGATAACACCTGATTCTCGGGATCGTTCCAAATGTTTTCGAGACTGTGATTCTGTTCTTGAGCTGGTGCTCGATGAGCGTCAGGGTGCTGTCGATGCCTTCGTGGATATCGGCTTCCTGGAATTCGGACTCATCCAGCCGGGCGAAGTTTTTGAGGCTCTGTACAATTCGTGAAATCCGGTCGCTGCCGGTGATTGTTATACGATTATTTTCCTTGAGGATCTTTAGAGCTCTTTGAAACGGATCGCTGTCCCGGACGGATACCGCCATTTCGTCGAGCAGCGTTTCGATTTTCTCGATACATCGCGCAGAGACATCAGAGGCGCTTTTCACCGCCCCGATAGGATTATTGACCTCGTGTGCGACTCCAGCGACAAGATTGCCGAGGGCTGCCATTTTCTCATTCATGATGAGTTGATTCTGGGTGTCCCTCAATTGTTGAAGCGTGTCTTCCAGTTCCGTGTTTTTCTCGTGCAATTCCTTCGTTCGGCTCTGAACACGATCTTCCAGTGTTCGACTGTAATCTTCCAGCTCCAGGTTGGCCTTCTCCAGTCCTTTGTTTGTTCTGCCAAAGCTCCGCGAGAGGTAGACTGAGAACGATCCCATCAATCCAAGTGTACCAAACAGATACCTCTGCCAATCCGATGTGAATTCAATTACGCCAACCTGCAGGAGCAGGGTATAGGCCACCGATACGATAAAGACGGAACATCCGACGCCGATAATCAGGCTGCCCTCGACTTTTCTGTAATTGGCCAGCAGGATGGTGCGCAGCATCTCGAAGAGGGCGACCAACGAGAAGACATAAACATATCGAAGGGGGATATGCCAGGGATCTATACACAGGAGCATTCCAACAGGTAGAAAGATCCAGAACTGTTTTGGAATCTCTTTGTAGAAGAGGGAATACATGAAGCGAAGACCAGATATGTTGAGTGCAATGATAGACACACCCAAAATGCGCATCAGGGCAAGCAATGTATCCGCATTTTCCGCAAAGGAAACGGATTCGATAATAAATATCAGGGAGGCGAAGCTGCCGGT
>CAVOEZ010000660.1:0-3191 GCA_963694355.1 Latescibacteria bacterium UBA2968
CTGCGGGCGGTCCTGGTCGGGCCGGATCGAGAAGTCCTGGAGGATGTCACCATCCCGGACACAGGCTACGAAAGTGGGACGGGTCCGCCAGGGCGTGTCACACTCTCAACTGAAGTGCCACGGAAAGGTGTCTACGGGCTTGGCATCACCATATCGCAGGACAGGTATGGTGAAGAGATCATGTGGGGATTCCAGACAAATTGTGAACACTATCTCATCGAAACTTCCAGAGGTCACAAAGACGCCAGGCATCAGGAACCTCTGGCGCTCTACTCACCACAAACGTCCGGCCAGGTCTGCTTCATTCCAGCAGACAGCGGTTTCGCAATCGAAATCTCTGGTCTCGCGGACAGCGTCACGGACATCCCGGTTTTCGACCACACGGACACATGCATTTGCACGTTGACGCCATCCCCCGACGGGAGTGCCTCACACACATTCCCACCAGGATCCTATCGTGCCGGTCGCCCGTGGCGCCTGCAGCTCTCGTCCATGCAGGCCACGGTAGAGATCGATGGCGTGACAAGGTGGGAAACGGACGATCACTACGAACACATGTCCTTCTGGTCGCCGAACCCTGAATCCTTCTTCCCCTTGCACCGGTTCCGATGGCTTGTGACCCCCTATAACAGAACCTGCCAGGCTGATCCAGGTCAGTCGGGTTCTTTCGCCTTTCAGGTTCACAACAATTCCGACAGAGCTGAATTGATCAATCTGAACCTGGAAGATGTGGAGAGATCTGCGTCCTCCTTCCAACTGTCAGTAGACTCCGTTAGCGTAGATCCACAAAGCACGACCGATGTCCAGGTCACTTACACCGCCTCAAAGAATCCCGATGGGAACCCGATGCGGGCACATCTCGTCGCGAGTCCTCAATCCTGCCCTGACTACTCTACATACGCCACACTCAAGGTAGATACCTCGCTCGGCGGAAGCATGCTGGAACTGCCGCTCAGATTTACGCCTTACCGCCATGAAAACGAGCAGTTCGGGTTTACCCCGGACTGCCCGGTACTGAACCAGATCTATTTCGATTTGGAAAACGTGCCCTTTGTTCATACACCGTCAGGAATTTCTACACTCCGGGAAGGTAACTGGATCAACACACCTCTGCTCTCCGCGCAGGGCAATCCAGTCGGCGCCCGGTCCACAAAGATCGCTTTCGATGCCCAGAACAACGTCTATGCAATTGGATCCGACAGGGGTGAGGCCTTGCTGATGCATTCTTCTGACTCGGGCAACTCCTTTTCTGCGGTTTCGGCAGAAGGAAGCGGCAGCAATCGCTGCAGCTTCGATATTGAACAATTCTCCGGTCAGAACACGCCGGAATATCCACCGCCTGTTGTTCGATATGCCCAGACGCTCGCAGATAAGGATCTGATCTGGCGCAGACTGAACGACATGGAGCTGTTCCTGCCCGAATTCACCGACAAGGGACTGGAGTGGGGCGATCCTATTCTGATCTCGGACAAATGTATCGGGATCTCGATGCACTCAGGCATACCCTCCACGGTGGTTTCCCGGGGCAGCAAGGTCCATCTCGTCTGGGCTGAAGCCACGGATCCGGGAGTAGAGGTCCCGGGCGTACCCACTTTTGTGGCCACCTACGATCGGAAAACCGCCAGTCTGGGAGATCCGGTTATGATCGGCTACGGTCCCCCGGCCAACGACATACACAATACGCCCTGTATGACGATCGACAGCAAGGGACACCTCCACGTCCTCGTTGGAACCCACGGCCGGCCATTTCCCTACGCCAGATCGATCGTTCCCGACGATGTCTACTCAGGCTGGACGAACGTGGAAGAGATGTGGCCAAACGCCAGACAGACCTATATCGGACTTGTCTGTGATCCCAATGATACGCTGCACGCGACCTTCCGGCTTTGGTTCGAAGGAACGGATTACTTTCCTGCCGGGAACTACGGCACCCTCTCCCACCAGTCGAAATCATCCGCCGGACAATGGACAGAACCGAAAGTCCTGGTTGTCCCTCCCTATTCAGAATACAGCGTTTACTACCATCGGCTTACGATCGACAGAAAAGGGAGACTGTTTCTCTGTTACGATTACTACTCCACTTACTGGTTCTACCGTAACGACTACAGGGGCAGCCGACGCTCCCTGATGATGTCGGAAGATGCAGATAACTCGTGGACACTTGCCCGGACAGTGGATCTGGGCTAAGTTGCACGGAATGAACCATCAACCCTTCCCGGGACCAATCGTTCCATCCTCGAGCATACTAAGGAGCGCCGAGTCCGACGCCATCAAAGGCAGCTCTACCCGCCCACGCCTTCGGCTGGATTCGTAAGTCGCAAAAATCAATTCGGTCGCCTGAAGTGCCTTCCTGCCACTCAGCTCGGGTTCTTCACCCGATTCCATACAAGCGATCAGGTTCAGCACAGAATCTGTTGTGGCATTTGCTTCCGAACGTGTCACATCCGGCGCTTCCCATTTTCCTCCTCTGAGAATTCTTACAGGAGGTTTCTCTTTTCCACCACCAACCTCGATGATGCCTTCGGTCCCAATCAGGCGGTTGGAGGCGTGTTGAAGCTCCACCCCACCCGTCGCCAGCAGACCCTCAACACCATTTTCCCACCGGATCCACGAGAGCCCGCTCGTTTCCAGGGCCACCCCAAACACCTCACGCTCCGCTTCCACATCGATCTGGCCAATTACCCATTTCGCCGGTTCGTCGTTATTATAGAAAAAGAACATGTCGAACCAGTGCGTGCCCCAATCGAACAAATTCGGGCACGCACCCTCCATCCTGATCAAATTCCCTATCGCACCTTCTGCCACAAGGGCCTTTGCCTTCCTGAATGACGGAGCGAATCGCCGCTGGTGACAGAATGTGATCACTACATCATTGTCTACGCATCCTTGATACAGTTCTTTGGCCGCGCCCCATGTCGGCGCCATCGGCTTTTCGCTGTGGATGGCCCGAACCCCGCTGGATGCTGCATCAATCACCATATCCCGGTGCAGACCGGTCCAGGTGCACACACTAACAAAATCCAGCGCTTCCTTCTCGAGCATCTCGCGATAGTCGGCGTACCCGTTGGGGACCCCGAATTCTTCCATAAATTTGCCTCTGGATTCCGCCACGGGATCTGCACACGCCACAATCTCCACCTGGTCCGACGCCCGATATCCTGCAGCGTGCGATCGTCCTCTTCCACCACAAC